>NZ_PZKQ01000035.1:0-33137 GCF_003046645.1 Escherichia sp. MOD1-EC6475
GCCGGGTACGACGGTACCGTAAGAGAGGCCGGATATACGAATGCAACTTACTCCCGTCACACAGATGAAAAATAACTTGCACAACGGGAGGTGTCCATATACGGATAAGGCGTTCACGCTGCATCCGGCAATCGAGCACAATGCCTGATGCGACGCTCGCGCGTCTTATCAGGCCTACGAAAGCTAATCATCACGCGCTGGTAATGTCGTAATCCATTTGGCGCAGTGCGTCTAATGTGGCTTTGGCTTCATCTTCGTCGATGATGCTCATGGCAAATCCGACGTGTACCAGCACCCACTGGCCCAGCAGATCGGCAGGGTTACCTTCACAAATCAGGGCGATATTCACGTCGCGCTTGATACCACAAACTTCAACCTGCGCAAGCTGGTGAATATCTTCACCGACAGCCAGCACCTGGCCTGGAACGCCAATACACATTGTTAACTCCGGTTATTTCGATTGCGGACAAACGCGAAAAAGAACCTTTAGCGGGTGTTTCCCCTCACCCTAACCCTCTCCCCGGAGGGGCGAGGGGACCGTCCGTGCACTTTTCAGGCGTTGTCCTCAGTCTTATTCAACTTCAATACTTTTGACGATCAGCGAATCGCCGGTATCGACACGCAACCGCTCGCCATGACAGATCGGACATTGCGCATCGTGCTGATGAATCTCCACCACCTGGCTGCAATCCCAACACCAGGCCTGGGCGGGTTTATAGACGATATGTAAATCGCACCCTTGCGCCACCGTTCCCTGGCAGACAATTTCAAAACTAAAACGGACGGCGCTCTCCTCAACGCAGGAGAGCGCGCCAATTTCCAGCCACACGGCGGTGACGCGCTTAACATCGTGCTGCTCCGCCTGCCGTTGGATAATTTCAACGGCGCTCTGGCAAAGCGACAACTCATGCATTTTCACCACTCCTGCGACCAAACAGCAGGGCGCGACGCCCTGCGTGTGGTACATCCGGATTGGTGACCGGCAGCGAAAGGATCATTCGTGCGCAGTCATCCGTCAGCCGTTGACCCTCTTCAATCGACATGCTGTGCGAAAGCGGTGACATCAGCGAGCAGGAGAGGTATTGCGAAACACCGTCCAGTTCGCCAACGGTAAAGGTCATGGTGCCGTAAGGCAGTTGCAGACCGATTTTTTCACTCACTTTGCGCAGCGGCCAGAGTTGATCCGGGCCGGGGAAGATAACTGCACTCAGCATCCACGGGGTGATTACACACCCCGTCCACTGACCTTCGAACAGCGTAAAGTCGGAAACGTACACCGGCATTGAAGGATGCAGAAAAGAGAGATCGTGCATCGAACGCCGGGCAATTTCTTCAAACGCTGCCTGAACTTGCGCCTTCGGGGAGGTCTGGAAACCTGCTATCTCCTCAGCCATGAGTCGCCTCCCGTGGGATGGCTTCCACGCCTGATTCACGCAGCGCAGCCAGAACCTGCTCAAGCGCAGGTTCAATCATCGCTTCGACCGTCGGCGTCAAGCCGATGTGCGGCTCCAGTGATTCCGGGATCACGCCGACCAGGGTCAGCTTTTTCGGAAACTCGCCAGTGAAGCGCAGGGCCGACAATACGTCGGCCAGGCCAAGCTGATGCGGAGAAATTTTATTGGTAAACAACGCCGGAACTTCTTCATCCCGCAGGATCATCATCGTTCCCGGCGCGTTCTTTTTCGACACAATGGCATCCGCAATGATCAGATGATCGCGATTTGCCATGTCGCCAAGCAGCTCCATTCCTGCCGTGCCGCCATCGAGGATTTCAACATAATCCGGCAGAATGTATCGTTGCTCTAACGCTTCGACAATCCGCACACCGATGGCTTCATCGGTCAGCAAAATATTGCCGACCCCTAAGACTAAAATACGCATTACAGAACCTTCACTGAAACCACTTCGTTGCCGTCGGCATCCACTACGTGTACCGCGCAGGCCATGCACGGGTCGAAGGAGTGAATGGTGCGCACCACTTCCAGCGGTTTATTCGGATCGGCAACCGGTGTCCCCACCAGTGACTGCTCGTAAGGGCCGACGTCATCATTAAAGTTACGCGGGCCGGAGTTCCAGGTTGATGGGACGACCGCCTGGTAGTTGCTGATGATACCGTCTTTGATCACCATCCAGTGAGAGAGCATACCGCGCGGTGCTTCAAGGAAGCCAACGCCTTTGAACTCACCTGTAGCCGGAATGTTCGGCTTCACAAAGGTGGTGTGGTCGCCTTTGCCGATATTGGTGATCAGTGCACTGTATTGATTTTGCAGGATATCCTGCAATTCGCAGCAGTGAACGGTACGACCAATAATACGCCCCAGCGTGGAGTGCAGTTGCGCCACTTCCAGCGTGTTGCCGGTCAGTTTCTGATAAATCGCAACGATTTCATTTAGTTTGTTCTGAGTAGACTCGCGTCCTGACGCCAGTTTCACCAGCATGTTCGCCAGCGGCCCCACTTCTACCGTTTTGCCGTAGAAAGTCGGTGATTTCACCCAGGAATATTTACCGTCCTCAGACCAGCCGTCATAAGCCGGAATGGTCGTGCCTTCCCACGGTGCCTGCGGCGCTTCGTCTTTATACCAGGAGTGCTTCGCGCTTTCCTGAATCCCTTTGATCAGATATTCATCTGAATGGGAAGTGATCGGACGATACGAGGACAGATCCGCATTCTCAATGTAGCCGCCCGGGAACAGGAAGCTGCCGTTTTTGCTGTCGGTCGGGAATTCCGGCACACTCAGGTAGTTCACTGCACCTTTACCGCGTTCCAGCCATTCCGGATAGAACGCGGCGATAACTGCGGTATCAACCTTGTAAACCTGCTCAACAAAGTCGCTCAACTTGTCGATGAAGGACTTGATGTACATCAGGCGCTCAAGGTTCAGCACGCCCAGACCGTCGAGGTTGATCGGGTTCGCAACACCACCTACCGCCAGGTTCTGAATGTGTGGCGTTTTACCACCCAGCAGCGCCACGACGCGGTTAGCGTCACGCTGGCACTCCAGCGCCTGTAAGTAGTGCGCTACCGCAATCAGGTTCACTTCCGGCGGCAGTTTCATCGCCGGATGTCCCCAGTAGCCGTTGGCGAAAATACCCAACTGACCGCTGGCAACCAGATCTTTGATCTTGTTCTGAACTTTAGTGAACTCTTCCGGGCTGTTCAGGTGCCAGGTCGAAACGCCTTTCAGCATTTCGGAGGCTTTGGTCGGATCGGCTTGCAGCGCAGAAGTGATGTCTACCCAGTCCAGCGCAGAGAGCTGATAGAAATGAACGATATGGTCATGCGTGGTGTGCGCAGCCAGAATGATGTTACGGATGTATTGGGCGTTAACCGGAACGTCGATATTCAGCGCACTCTCTGCCGCACGAACAGAAGAGAGCGCGTGAGTGGTGGTACATACGCCACAGATACGTTGCACAATCATCCATGCATCGCGCGGATCGCGGTTTTTCACGATCTCTTCCATGCCGCGCCACATGGTCCCGGAAGCCCATGCTTTCGAAACGACGCCATTTTCGATTTCGCAATCGATGCGTAAATGCCCTTCAATACGGGTTACCGGATCAATAGTAATTCTCTGGCTCATGCTTTGCTCGCCTCATGACGATTATGATCGTTTTGTTTTAAAGGAGGAAGTATCGGCAGTAGACGAATGAGTACGATGTAAGCGCAAATCTCAATAGCCACAAAACCAATAGAAATCAACAGTTCTTCCCAGGTCGGGAAGTAGGCGTAACCGCCGCCTGGGTTGAATGCCACCAGCGAATAGGTCAGACGCCAGGTTGCACAACCTAACAGTGCGCTCAGTGCTGACAGGAACAGCATGCGGGAATCATTACGCAGCTTCGCCACACGCAGAGCGACCAGTGGGAAGAGCATCAGCAGGACTTCAATCCAGAACATCACGGAGTAGAAGTCACCGGCAAACGCTAAGGACAGCTTGTCGCGATAGATTAGCTCGCCAAAGCGCAGCACAATGAAAATCGCCAGCAGCACGCTGATGGTGTTGGTCAGCTTGACGAACAGGCTCTTCTCATCCGGGCCATTGCCACGCAGACCCGCCTGCACCAGCGAACCTTCAAAAATGACAATCGAGAAGCCCATGATGAACGCCGTCAGCAGCGAGAACAGCGGCAACATTTCATAGCTCTGCCACAACGGATGCACTTTATAGCCCGCCGAGATCATCAGCGACCCCATTGAAGACTGGTGCATGGTCGGCAGCAGCGCACCGAGCGCGATGATAAAGAACATCACCTTGTTCAGACGCTTGAGCGACACCTTCCAGCCCAGACGTTCAAACAGCGCAGGAGCAAACTCAAGCGCCATCACGCCGATGTAGATGGTCATACAGACCGCCGTCTCGAACAGTACCGAGTTCACGTTGAAGTGACCCGGAATGTAGAAGTACGGCAGGTTCCAGTAGCGACCCACGTCGATAGTGATCGACAAGCCACCCAGTGAGTAACCGAACAGACTCGCCAACAGCGCCGGACGCACCAGCGGATGGTATTGTCCACGGTTAAAGACGTATACCGCCCACGCCAGCGCCCAGCCGCCACAGGCAAAGCCGGTGCCGATCAGCAGGTCAAACGCGATCCACACGCCCCACGGAAAGCCGCCGTTCAGGTCGGAGACAGAGCCAAGCCCGAACACCAGACGCTTCACAATCAGGAGCATACAGATGACGATTAACGGTCCAAAAATCATGACCGGTTTACTGATGATTTTGCCGCCCAGCGGTTGTGGATCATGACTCATGATCGTCTCCTCCGTCGTGATGGTCGTTTTTGGTGTTGCGACGAACCAGCACGGTTAAGCCCGCCAGCACAGCCAGTGGTAGCATCATGCCTTTATACAGGGTGTGTTGAATATTTTCGGAACGCGCACCGGTAGAAAGATCGTCCAGTTTCGGCAGGTCGAGATTTTCATAAGGCACACCCGTTAGTACCAGAACCTGAGTACCGCCGCCCTCTTTCTCGCCGTACAGATGCGGATAATATTTCGGCACTGTGTGCAGGTAAGTGTCGCCAGATTTCAGCGTCTGACGCGGATAGTGGTATTCGCTGCCAGGCTTCAGCGCCAGGCGTTTTTTCGCCTCAGCCATCAGCTCTTCACGCGTACCAAAAATCACCGCGCCCGCCGGGCACACTTCTACACAGCCAGGCAGACCGCCTTTATCGAGACGTTCCACGCCTTTCTGGTTACACAGCTCACACTTATGCAACGCACCAAACGGGTTGTTGTAGTCGTACTTCGGCACGTTGTACGGGCAGGCAACCATGCAGTAACGGCAGCCGGTGCACACGTCTTTGTCGTAATGGACAATGCCGGTTTTCGGATCTTTTTTCAGCGCGGAAACCGGGCACACAGAGACACAGTTCGGATCGACGCAATGCATACACTGTTTCTTAATGTACGCGTAGCCGTTCTCTTCCTGGTCTTTGTTGACCCCCGTGCCGCTGGTCCACACCTGAATGATGTTATTGGTGTATGGCGACAGTTTGTCGTTGTTCGACCAGGTCTGCTCCCCTTGTGGGTTACGTTCAGGGAAGTTGATATCCTGACACTTAGTGACGCAAGCCTGGCAGCCTACGCACAAGGTCGAGTCATACAACATACCCAGCGATCCCGGAATTGGCGGGCGGTTTTCAGCAGCCGCATGGCTGACCGACGGCAGCGCGCCCGTCAGCAATGCCCCGCAGGAGGCTGCTTTAATAAAATTACGTCTGTTCACGGTTATTCTCCCCGTGAGTCAGCGTTATCTTTCTTTTGCTGACGACCCAGTTCACGCACCGCCATCACGCTGACACCGGCAACCAGCCCAACCACGCCGCCGAGCAAACCGATAGCGCCCGCAGAGACGTTGCCGCCTTCTTTAGCATTCACGTCCGGTTTTTGTGAGCGTGGCGTCTGGTTTTCGACGTTAGCAAGCTGATGGATGCCTTTATGGAAGCCGATACCTTCTTCGTTACAGCCGTAGCACGGGTGACCAATCGCCACCGGCCACACGCCGCCAACATCGCAGAATTGCAGCGTTGAGCAGTTGCCGTAAGTTTCAGGGCCTTTACAGCCGAGGTGGTACAGGCACCAGCCTTCGCGGTGGCCTTCATCACCGAACTCTTTGGCAAAACGACCAGCATCGAAGTGCGGGCGACGTTCGCAGTGTTCGTGAATCAGACGGCCATAGGCGAAGGTCGGACGATTTTTGTCATCCAGTTTCGGCGGTTTGCCGTAAGTGATGATGTGCGCAACGGTCGCAAGGAAGTTGTGCGGGTTCGGCGGACAGCCTGGAATGTTGATAACGGTTTTGCCCGGCAGAACTTCTTGCAGGCTGACCGCGCCGGTGGGGTTAACCCCAGCTGCTGCGACACCGCCCCACGCGGAGCAGGAACCGATAGCGATAATGGCTGCTGCGCCTTCCGCCGCTTTGCGGATGTGATCCACAATCGGCTCACCGGCAACCATGCAGTAAATACCGTTATCTTTTAATGGGATGGAACCATCCACAACCAACACATACTGCCCTTTATACTTCTCAAGCGCGTTATGTTTGTTCTCTTCAACCTGATGGCCGAATGCGGCGGAAAGGACTTCGTGATACTCCAGAGAGATGGTCTCCAGCACGAGGTTTTCTACCGTTGGATGCGTTGCACGAAGCAGAGATTCCGTACAACCGGTGCACTCCTGCGCGCCAATCCAGATAACCGGCGGGCGCTGCGGGTTAGTGACCGATTCGGCCATCTCTGCGGCGGCTTTGCTACTCAGCCCCATGGTGGCGGCTAATGCTGCACAAAGCTTCATGAAATCACGACGATTAATGCCGTGAGAATGGATGAGGGTGTTATCTCCAGTCATTTATAGTTATTCCGTTGCGAAGACCTGGCATATATTTTGCCTCAACCGCAAAATCAATAATGCGATCGATGCGCCATTTACCACACATTTATTATGGTTATCATTGTCATGATACTGCGGCGGGGCGCTAAAACGAAGGGAAGAAGCATTAGTGTAATTAATTAAAGCAAGATAATACGTATGTTTGATCAATTTTCGAGGCGATAACCAGCCATAAAAAATCGTAATGTAGAACAGGAATTATTCTCACGAAAGAAATCCATTACCATCTCTTTATCCAGTCCATAACGGCGCGTCAGAATACCTGCTTCCCAGGCGCTGAGCTGGCGGTCACCGGTCTTTTTATACATCCGATGCGAATAGCCTAATACAAATCCGCGCTTATAATCGGCACAGAATTTAGTCACATTAACCGCACTGTCGGCATGTGTTGCTTTTAATCCCGCCATTAAGCCTTTACCAAAATGGTTATTCATCGTTTTGCCCTCAAACGCTATATATCAACTTATATAGCGATATTTTAGGCAAAGAACGACTTTTACGCACGCTATTTTTTTCAGCATGTTAAGAATGTTATCCAGGAAGAGATAAACCCATCAGGAGAGATATTTGTCGAACCATTTCAGCGTCCTTTGCCAGGCAAGATCGGCAGCAGATTTGTCATAACGGGGCGTGGAATCATTATGGAATCCGTGATTAACCCCCGGATAAATATACGCTTCATAAACCTTATTATTAGCTTTCAACGCTGCCTCATAAGCGGGCCAACCTTCGTTGATTCGCGTATCCAGTTCAGCGTAGTGAAGCAGTAAAGGCGCATCGATTTTCGCCACATCGGCGGTGGGCGCCTGGCGGCCATAAAACGGCACCGCGCAGGCCAGTTCCGGGTATGCCACCGCTGCCGCGTTCGAGACACCACCGCCATAGCAAAATCCCGTAATACCCACTTTGCCCGTGGCTTGCGGATAGCGTTGCATAAACTCAATCGCGGCAAAGAAATCATTCATCAGTTTGGTTGGATCAACCTGCTGTTGCAGCTCACGACCTTTATCATCGTTCCCCGGATATCCGCCCACGGAGCTTAAGCCGTCTGGCGCCAGAGCGATGTACCCCGCCTTCGCCACTCGCCGCGCCACATCTTCGATATACGGATTCAGTCCACGATTCTCATGCACTACCACCACGGCTGGCGTTTTGCCGCTCATCTTCGCAAGCTTCACCAGATAACCCCGAACCTCGCCGTGACCATTTGGCGAAGGATACGTGATGTACTCAGCAACAATCTCCGGGTCGGTAAACTCTACCTGAGTCGCCAGCGCATAATTTGGCTTGAGCAAATCAAACAACGCTAATGCCGTCATCCCGCCCACCGTATACTTCGTCGCCAGGTTGAGGAACTCACGTTTCGAGATTTTCCCGTGAGCGTAATAGTCGTAGTAATCCAGTAACTCTTGCGGGAAATCTTTGGCTGTTAAACGCGACATCGTTTCATTCCTCAACTGTTGTTTTTTTAAGCAAAGCATAAGCACGTGTTTTTGCCCAGTTTTTCGTCACTCTGTGAACCAGACTACGGGAGACACGCTGGCAAATTGCTAAACTAGAAACATTGTTTCGAAACTGAACGGTGAAAAGGAGATGTCATGGTCTGGTTAGCGAATCTCGAACGTTACGGGCAGATGCAGTACCGCTATTGCGGAAAAAGCGGTTTACGTCTGCCCGCGTTATCGCTCGGTTTATGGCACAATTTCGGCCACGTTAACGCGCTGGAATCACAGCGTGCGATCCTGCGCAAAGCCTTTGATTTGGGCATTACGCACTTTGATTTAGCCAACAACTACGGGCCGCCTCCAGGAAGCGCAGAAGAGAACTTTGGTCGTCTGCTGCGGGAGGATTTTGCTGCTTATCGCGATGAACTGATTATCTCTACCAAAGCCGGATACGATATGTGGCCCGGCCCGTACGGCTCTGGCGGTTCACGTAAATACCTGCTCGCCAGCCTCGACCAAAGCCTGAAGCGTATGGGTCTGGAATATGTTGATATTTTTTACTCTCATCGCGTCGATGAAAATACGCCGATGGAAGAAACCGCCTCTGCGCTGGCTCATGCTGTGCAAAGCGGCAAGGCGCTGTATGTCGGGATCTCTTCATACTCGCCAGAGCGGACGCAAAAAATGGTCGAGTTGCTGCACGAGTGGAAAATTCCGCTGTTAATTCATCAACCTTCGTACAATTTACTAAACCGCTGGGTGGATAAAAGCGGCCTGCTGGATACCCTGCAAAATAACGGCGTGGGCTGTATTGCCTTTACTCCTCTGGCTCAGGGATTGCTGACCGGAAAATATCTCAACGGCATTCCGCAAGATTCACGGATGCATCGTGAAGGGAATAAAGTTCGTGGTCTGACGCCGAAAATGCTTACCGAAGCCAACCTCAACAGCCTGCGCTTATTGAATGAAATGGCACAGCAGCGTGGACAATCAATGGCGCAAATGGCGTTAAGCTGGTTGCTGAAAGATGATCGCGTGACGTCGGTATTGATTGGTGCCAGCCGCGCAGAGCAACTTGAGGAGAACGTACAGGCGCTGAATAATCTGGCGTTTAGCACCGAGGAGTTAGCGCAGATTGACCAGCATATCGCCGATGGCGAGCTGAATCTGTGGCAAGCGTCATCCGATAAATAACGTGTTAATAACGGGCGCGAGAACCGCGCCCGAATCAGATCAGTGATTATGGCGAGTCAGTCGGTCAAGATAGCCCATCACAAACGCAGAGAGCACAAACGTCAGATGGATAATGACGTACCACATCAGTTTGTTATCAGGGACATTTTTCGCATCCATAAAGACGCGCAGTAAGTGAATGGAAGAGATCGCCACAATCGACGCTGCCACTTTGTTCTTTAGCGACGTTGCGTCCATTTTCCCCAGCCAGTTCAGCTTCTCTTTGTTCTCGGAGATATCGAGCTGCGAGACGAAATTCTCATAACCGGAAAACATCACCATCACCAGCAAACCGCCAACCAGCGTCATATCCACCAGCGACAGCAGAACGAGGATCAAATCAGATTCCGCCATCGAGAAGATATTCGGCAGTACGTGAATAATCTCCTGGAAGAACTTCAGCGCCAGGGCAACTAACGCCAGCGAAAGGCCAAAGTACACGGGGGCAAGCAGCCAGCGAGAAGCATACATTGCATTTTCAAGAAAACGTTCCATACATTCCTGTCGTGTAGTTAAAACGGGCAACAGTATATCGCAATTGAGTAAACAGCGCGCAACAGCAAATCAACATATACGTTAAACCGTTGTCGCATAAATCCGAGGTTTAGGGATCTTCCTGGTTCCCTGATTAACGCATTGAGAGCGTCTACCCTTATAGGACGTTGAACCTGAAGGGAGAAAAGCGATGTCTCATTTAAAAGACCCGACCACGCAGTATTACACTGGTGAATATCCCAAACAGAAACAACCGACGCCAGGCATCCAGGCGAAGATGACACCGGTGCCGGATTGCGGCGAGAAAACCTATGTTGGTAGCGGTCGCCTGAAAGATCGTAAGGCACTGGTGACAGGGGGCGATTCTGGTATCGGTCGTGCTGCCGCCATCGCTTACGCGCGTGAAGGCGCTGACGTGGCGATCAGTTATCTTCCGGCGGAAGAAGAAGACGCCCAGGATGTGAAAAAGATTATTGAAGAATGCGGACGCAAAGTCGTTCTGCTGCCGGGCGATTTAAGCGATGAGAAATTTGCCCGTTCGCTAGTTCACGACGCGCATAAGGCGTTAGGCGGGCTGGATATTATGGCGCTAGTCGCCGGGAAACAGGTTGCCATTCCTGATATTGCAGACCTCACCAGCGAACAGTTTCAAGAGACCTTTGCCATTAACGTTTTCGCGCTGTTCTGGTTAACCCAGGAAGCGATTCCCCTGCTGCCGAAAGGCTCAAGTATCATCACCACTTCGTCAATCCAGGCGTACCAGCCGAGCCCGCACTTGTTGGATTACGCAGCAACGAAAGCGGCGATTCTTAACTACAGCCGTGGTCTGGCAAAACAGGTCGCGGAGAAAGGTATTCGGGTGAATATTGTCGCACCAGGCCCTATCTGGACGGCACTGCAAATTTCCGGCGGACAAACGCAGGATAAGATCCCACAGTTTGGTCAGAAAACACCGATGAAACGTGCGGGGCAGCCGGCAGAACTGGCGCCTGTTTATGTTTATCTGGCAAGTCAGGAGTCGAGCTACGTCACCGCAGAAGTGCACGGCGTGTGCGGCGGCGAACATCTAGGCTAAAAAATGCCCGGTTGTATAAAGCAACCGGGCATCATTTTTATTTCGCTTTAGCAGTTTCTTCGCCGACCAGGCCTATCTTCAGGTAACCCGCCTGATGCAGCGTATCCATAACCTTCATCAACGTCTCGTAATCAACGGTTTTATCCGCACGGAAGAAGATTGTGGTGTCTTTCTTACCTTCAGTTAACGCATTCAGCGCCGTAACCATCGTTTCATCGGTGACCGGATCGTTACCGATAAACATCGAGTTGTCCGCCTTCACCGACAGATAAACTGGTTTTTCCGGGCGCGGCTGCGGCGTGCTGGTAGAAGCAGGCAAGTTCACCTTCACATCTACCGTCGCTAACGGCGCCGCCACCATAAAGATAATCAGCAGAACCAACATCACGTCGATAAACGGCGTCACGTTGATATCATGCATTTCGCCGTTATCATCGAGGTTTTCGTTAAGATGCATTGCCATAGCGCATTACCCTGCACGTAATTTTTGTGCGACACGAACCGGATGCGCAGCGGCGCTGGCTTCCAGATCCAGGTCACGGCTTTGCAGCAACAGCACCTGCGCTGCGACATCGCCCAGCATCGCTTTAAAGCCGCCAATCTGGCGCGCGAATACGTTATAGATAACGACCGCCGGAATTGCCGCCACCAGACCGATTGCTGTTGCTAACAGAGCTTCTGCGATACCCGGAGCAACCACCGCCAAATTCGTGGTCTGCGTTTGCGCAATACCGATAAAGCTGTTCATAATGCCCCATACCGTACCAAACAGCCCCACAAACGGCGAAATCGCGCCAATGGTTGCCAGATAGCCGTTACCGCGTCCCATTTGACGCCCCACTGCGGCGACCCGACGCTCCAGGCGGAAGCTGGTACGCTCTTTAATACCTTCGTTATCGTCGCTGCCTTCTGACAATTCCAGCTCGTTCTGCGCTTCATTGAGCAAATGCAGGCTTAAGCTTTTGCTACCAAAATCAGCGGCGATATCGTTGGCCTGGTTTAAGGAACGCGCTTCAGCCAGCAGTTGCTGCTCGCGCTTAAGGCGACGCTTCTGATTGAAGAACTCTACGCTCTTACTGAAGAAGATTGCCCAGGTGACTACGGAGGCCAAAATAAGCCCAATCATCACGCACTTAACGACAATATCGGCGTGCTGATACATACCCCAGACGGAAAGATCCGTCTGCATTAAATTATTACCCACTGTGTATCTCCAGGACGCAAGTCACAAAATCTGCGCATAATAATATCAAAACGACGTCGAATTGATAGTCGTTCTCATTACTATTTGCATACTGCCGTACCTTTGCTTTCTTTTCCTTGCGTTTACGCAGTAAAAAAGCCACCAGAACGCCATTTGCGAAAATTTTCTTCTTTATGCCAATTCTTCAGGATGCGCCCGCAATTATTCATGCTAGTTTAGACATCCAGACGTATAAAAACAGGAATCCCGACATGGCGGACAAAAAGCTTGATACTCAACTGGTGAATGCAGGACGCAGCAAAAAATACACTCTCGGCGCGGTTAATAGCGTGATTCAGCGCGCCTCTTCGCTGGTTTTTGACAGCGTTGAAGCGAAAAAACATGCGACGCGTAATCGCGCCAATGGCGAGTTGTTCTATGGACGGCGCGGAACGTTAACCCACTTTTCGTTACAAGAAGCAATGTGCGAACTGGAAGGTGGCGCCGGCTGTGCACTGTTTCCTTGCGGTGCGGCAGCGGTTGCCAATTCCATCCTTGCTTTTGTCGAACAGGGCGATCATGTGTTGATGACCAACACCGCCTACGAACCAAGTCAGGATTTCTGTAGCAAAATCCTCAGCAAACTGGGCGTAACGACATCGTGGTTTGATCCGCTGATTGGCGCGGATATCGTTAAACATCTGCAACCAAACACTAAAATCGTCTTTCTGGAATCGCCGGGCTCCATCACCATGGAAGTGCATGATGTTCCGGCGATTGTCTCCGCCGTGCGCAGCGTGGTGCCGGACGCCATCATTATGATCGATAACACCTGGGCTGCCGGGGTGCTGTTTAAAGCCCTTGATTTTGGCATTGATGTTTCCATTCAGGCCGCCACCAAATATCTGGTAGGCCACTCGGATGCAATGATCGGCACTGCGGTATGTAATGCCCGATGCTGGGAGCAACTGCGGGAGAACGCTTATCTGATGGGACAAATGGTCGATGCCGATACCGCTTATATGACCAGCCGTGGCCTGCGCACTTTAGGTGTGCGTCTGCGTCAACATCATGAAAGCAGCCTGAAAGTGGCTGAATGGCTGGCGGAACATCCGCAGGTTGAACGGGTTAACCACCCTGCTCTGCCGGGCAGTAAAGGTCACGAATTCTGGCAACGAGACTTTACAGGCAGCAGCGGACTATTTTCCTTTGTGTTGAAGAAAAAACTCAACGATGAAGAACTGGCGAACTATCTGGATAACTTCAGTTTATTCAGCATGGCCTACTCGTGGGGAGGATATGAATCGTTGATCCTTGCAAATCAACCGGAACATATCGCCGCCATTCGCCCGCAAGGAAAGATTGATTTCAGCGGCACGTTGATTCGCCTGCATATTGGTCTGGAAAACGTCGACGATCTGATTGCCGATCTGGACGCGGGCTTTACCCGAATTGTGTAACATTGCCAAATTTGGACAATTTTGCAGACATTTAATTGTGAATAGTCTTAAATTGTTGCGTCCGGGATCAAGGCGTCCCGGACGATTCAGGAGTACAATAGGCAAATAAAGGCTTAAACGCTGTTCCACAGGAAAGTCCATGGCTGTTATTCAAGACATTATCGCTGCGCTCTGGCAACACGACTTTGCCGCGCTGGCGGATCCTCATATTGTTAGCGTTGTTTACTTTGTCATGTTTGCCACGCTGTTTTTAGAAAACGGTCTGCTGCCCGCTTCATTTTTGCCAGGCGACAGCTTGTTGATACTGGCTGGCGCACTGATTGCCCAGGGGGTGATGGATTTTCTGCCAACAATCGTGATTCTGACTGCCGCAGCCAGCCTGGGCTGCTGGTTAAGTTATATTCAGGGGCGTTGGCTAGGTAATACCCAAACGGTGAAAGGCTGGCTGGCACAGCTTCCGGCTAAATATCATCAGCGCGCCACCTGTATGTTTGACCGCCACGGTTTGCTGGCTTTGCTGGCTGGACGTTTTCTTGCATTTGTCCGCACGCTGCTACCAACGATGGCGGGGATTTCCGGTCTGCCAAACCGCCGCTTCCAGTTTTTCAACTGGTTAAGTGGATTGCTATGGGTCAGCGTGGTGACCGGTTTCGGCTATGCCTTGAGCATGATCCCGTTCGTTAAACGCCATGAAGATCAGGTAATGACATTCCTGATGATCCTGCCGATTGCCCTGTTAACCGCCGGCCTGTTAGGCACGCTGTTTGTGGTGATTAAAAAGAAATACGGTAACGCCTGACGTTTTTCTCCGTTCCCGGCGGCGATGCCGGGAACACATTTAACTCCCTTGCATCGCCCGCATTCTTGCCGCATCTTCCCCCGGCGTCACACCGAAGTAGCGTTTAAACTCACGGCTAAATTGCGACGCACTTTCGTAGCCGACGCGCATCGCCGCCGCGCTGGCCTTCATGCCATCATGGATTATCATCATCCGCGCCTTATGCAGTCGGTAGTTCTTCAAATACTGCAACGGTGAGGTGCTGGTGACAGACTTAAAATTATGGTGGAACGCTGAAACGCTCATGTTAGCTTCTGCCGCCAGTTGCTCGACGCTCAGGTTTTCGGTGTATTTATTCTCAATCCGTTTCAGCACGCGGCTAATCAGGCTGAAGTGAGTCTGACGACTGACCAGCGCCAGTAATGCGCCACCGCAAGGTCCGGTCAGCACGTAGTAAAGAATTTCGCGGATGATCTGCTTGCCAAGAATGCGCGCATCCAGCGGTCGCTCCATCACATCCAGTAACCGCTCCGCCGCGCATAAAATCTCTTCTGACAACGTAGCGGAGTTTATGCCACTGGCAGCCATCGACGGCTGGAAATGCTCATCTTCACCAATGTCCATCAACAGTTCCTGTAACTGCAAAATATCGACGTTGAGACGTAAGCCCGCTAATGGCACCTCCGGCGTGGCATAGGTTTCGCACTCAAACGGTAACGGCACCGTCAGCAGCAGATATTCATTGGCATCATAACGAAACACGCGTTCATTGATATAGCCGATTTTATGCCCGGAAAAGAGAATTATGATGCCAGGTTCATACATCACCGGCGTACGTGCGCCGGGGTTCTCGCCATACAATAAGCGCACATCGGGCAACAGCTCACACAAACTATTTTCTTTATTTTTCAGATTATTAATTTTGTCCGTCAGCAGGCGGCAAATCTCTTCACGTTTCATATCGCGTAATTTCTTAAGAATAATGCGGCAATTTGATTGTGCGCAATTTTGTATCATTTCTCCAGTACTCTGGAGAAATAGGCAAGACATTGGCAGAAATGAGCATTGAGAGCTGCGGCGCTGGCGACCACAATGAAAAACATCAGGCAGACCGATCTCTGCCCTCATATTGGCCCAGCAAAGGGAGCAAGTAATGAACAACTTTAATCTGCACACCCCAACCCGTATTTTGTTTGGTAAAGGCGCTATCGCTGGTTTACGCGAACAAATTCCTCACGATGCTCGCGTATTGATTACCTACGGCGGCGGCAGCGTGAAAAAAACAGGCGTTCTCGATCAAGTTCTGGATGCGCTGAAAGGTATGGACGTGCTGGAGTTTGGCGGTATCGAGCCAAACCCGGCTTATGAAACGCTGATGAACGCCGTGAAACTGGTTCGCGAACAGAAAGTGACTTTCCTGCTGGCGGTTGGCGGCGGTTCCGTACTGGACGGCACCAAATTTATCGCCGCAGCAGCCAACTATCCGGAAAACATCGATCCGTGGCACATCCTGCAAACTGGCGGTAAAGAGATCAAAAGTGCCATCCCAATGGGATGCGTGCTGACACTGCCAGCAACCGGTTCAGAATCCAACGCAGGTGCGGTGCTCTCCCGTAAAACCACCGGCGACAAGCAGGCGTTCCATTCTGCCCACGTTCAACCCGTATTTGCCGTGCTCGATCCGGTTTATACCTACACCCTGCCGCCGCGCCAGGTGGCTAACGGCGTAGTGGATGCCTTTGTGCACACCGTGGAACAGTATGTTACCAAACCGGTTGATGCCAAAATTCAGGATCGCTTCGCAGAAGGTATTTTGCTGACGCTTCTCGAAGATGGCCCGAAAGCCCTGAAAGAGCCAGAAAACTACGATGTACGCGCTAACGTCATGTGGGCGGCAACCCAGGCGTTGAACGGTTTGATCGGTGCTGGCGTCCCGCAGGACTGGGCAACACATATGCTGGGACACGAACTGACTGCGATGCACGGTCTGGATCACGCGCAAACGCTGGCTATCGTTCTGCCTGCCCTGTGGAATGAAAAACGCGACACCAAGCGCGCAAAACTGCTGCAATATGCTGAACGCGTCTGGAACATCACTGAAGGTTCCGACGATGAGCGTATTGACGCCGCAATTGCCGCGACCCGCAACTTCTTCGAGCAATTGGGCGTGCCAACCCGCCTCTCCGACTACGGTCTGGACGGCAGCTCCATCCCGGCATTGCTGAAGAAACTGGAAGAACACGGCATGACCCAACTGGGCGAAAATCATGACATTACGCTGGATGTCAGCCGCCGCATTTACGAAGCCGCTCGTTAAGCTTTTTCCTCCTCAAACTTTCGTTTTTGGGTATTTCGTCCAGACTTAAGTTCACACCAACTCACCGGAGCCTGCCCCGGTGAGTTCATATAAAAGGAGGAACGTATGGCTAATCCAACCGTTATTAAGCTACAGGATGGCAATGTCATGCCCCAGCTGGGACTGGGTGTCTGGCAAGCAAGTAATGAGGAAGTCATCACCGCTATCCAAAAAGCGTTAGAAGTGGGATATCGCTCGATTGATACCGCCGCTGCCTATAAAAACGAAGAAGGTGTCGGCAAGGCGCTGAAAAATGCCACTCTTGCCAGAGAAGAGTTGTTCATTACAACCAAACTGTGGAACGACGACCACAAACGCCCCCGCGAAGCACTGCTCGACAGCCTGAAAAAACTTCAGCTTGATTATATCGACCTTTACTTAATGCACTGGCCCGTTCCCGCTATCGATCACTATATCGAGGCGTGGAAAGGAATGATCGAGCTGCAAAAAGAAGGATTAATCAAAAGCATTGGCGTCTGTAACTTCCAGATCCACCACCTGCAACGTCTGATCGACGAAACTGGCGTGACGCCTGTTATTAATCAGATCGAACTTCACCCGCTGATGCAGCAACGCCAGCTTCACGCCTGGAACGCTACGCACAAAATCCAGACCGAATCCTGGAGCCCATTAGCGCAAGGTGGGAAAGGCGTTTTCGATCAGAAAGTCATTCGCTACCTGGCGGATAAATACGGCAAAACACCAGCACAAATTGTTATCCGCTGGCATCTGGATAACGGTCTGGTGGTGATCCCGAAATCGGTCACGCCTTCACGCATTGCCGAAAACTTTGATGTCTGGGATTTCCGTCTCGACAAAGACGAACTTGGTGAAATCGCAAAACTCGATCAAGGTAAACGTCTCGGTCCCGATCCCGACCAGTTCGGCGGCTAACGCGCAAATCTCCCGGTGGCGGTAATGTTCCGCTACCGGACTTTTCAGAAATCATTTATTCCCCTCACCTCCCGCCCGTTGTTACTCTCCTCCGTTCAGAAATGCCAAATTTAAGGACATCATCATGCAGAGCTGGAAGCTCTTAAAGCAACAAAGCATCTACAATATGGATAAACACGACGGTGAGGTGAAAAACAGATGAAATTAATACTTCTGTTTTTGGCGTTTTTTGCAAGCTTCACTACTCAGGCACAATCACCCTCGCTGACTGCTGAACAGACAGTTCGCCAGATTTATCAAAACTATAAATCTGATGCCAGCGCGCCTTATTTTGGTGAGACAGGAGAGCAGGCGATAACGTCTGCACGCATACAAAAAGCACTTACCCTGAATGATAATCTCACGCTGCCGGGCAATATCGGCTGGCTGGATTATGATCCGATTTGTGATTGTCAGGATTTTGGCGATCTGGTGTTAGAAAGCGTAGCAGTTACTCAAACGGATACCGATCATGCAGATGCCGTTGTGCGCTTTCGTACCTTTGACGACGATAAAGAAAAGACCACGCAAACGCTGAAAATGGTGGCAGAAAATGGTCGTTGGGTCATTGATGATGTCATCAGCAACCATGGCAGCGTCTGGCAGGCAGTTAATAGCGAGAATGAAAAAATCCTGGCAACGCTGGCATCGCTACAAAAAGAAGAGCCTGAAGCCTTTGTCGCCGAATTGTTTAAACATATTGCCGATTATAGCTGGCCCTGGACATGGGTTGTTTCCAACACCTATCGTCAGGCAGTCAATGAATTTTATAAAACCACATTCAATAAAAACGGCAATTTCGATCAAGAGATGCAAATAGAACGGCAATTTATTTACGACAATCCGATTTGTTTTGGCGAAGAGTCGCTATTTGCTCGTGTTGATGAAATTCGTGTCCTGGAAAAAACCGCCGATTCTGCCCGTATTCATGTTCGTATTGCGCTGACCAATGATAACAGTGAAGAGCAGGATTTAGTTTTACAGCGACGCGAAGGAAAGTGGGAAATTGCCGATTTTATCCGTCCTGGCAGCGGGAGTTTGCTTAAACAGATTGAAGCGAAAACATCCGCCAGATTAAAGCAATAAGCTGAATAAAATAAAAATTAATCGGAACAATAAATAAAAGGGAGCACGATATGAAAAAGATTTTCACCGTGGGAACACTCATTCTGGTAGCCGGCTTATTAAGTGGTTGCGTCAATGAGCAAAAGGTCAATCAACTGGCAGGTAATGTACAAACATTAAATACCAAAATCGCCAGGCTTGAGCAGGATATAAAAGCATTACGCCCGCAAATCTACGCCGCCAAATCCGAAGCTAACAGAGCCAATACACGCCTTGATGCGCAGGACTATTTCGATTGCCTGCGCTGCTTGCGTATGTACGCAGAATGATAAAAAAATCCCCGGCAGCATTCAGTTACCGGGGATGTTTTTTTAACGTCCAGTCGCCGCTTTAGGGCGTTTCTTCGCACCGGCATTCACAGGGCGAGATTGCACAGGCGACGCTTTCTTTGTCATAGCAGGCGTCTGACGCTGAGTCGCCATTGGCGTATGTTTGGTCAACGCCGGACGGGTATTGCGGTTCTGACGGCGAGCTTCGCGCATCTCTTCAATGGTTGGCGCAGGCACTAAGCAATCGCGACGGCTGCCAATCAGATGCTTTTTACCCATCGCTTCCAGCGCCTGGCGGATTAACGGCCAGTTTGCCGGATCGTGGTAACGCAACAACGCTTTATGCAGACGACGCTGCTTGTCGCCCTTCGGCACGAAGACGTCTTCGCTCTTATAACCAATTTTCGCCAGCGGATTTTTGCCGGTGTAATACATGGTGGTTGAGTTAGCCAGCGGCGACGGATAGAAGTTCTGTACCTGGTCGAGACGGAAGCGATGTTTCTTCAGCCACAGCGCCAGATTTACCATATCTTCATCACGCGTACCGGGGTGCGCGGAGATGAAATACGGGATCAGATACTGCTCTTTACCTGCCTGTTTCGAGTAGGTGTCGAACAGTTCTTTAAAGCGGTCATAGCTGCCCATGCCCGGCTTCATCATCTTCGACAACGGCCCTTCTTCGGTATGTTCCGGGGCAATCTTCAGATAACCACCAACGTGATGGGTTGCCAGCTCTTTGATATAGCGCGGATCTTCCACGGCGATGTCATAACGCACACCGGAGGCGATCAGGATCTTTTTAATGCCTTTCAGATCGCGCGCGCGGCGATAGAGGTTGATCGTCGGTTCGTGGTTAGTGTCCATATGCGGACAAATATCCGGGTAAACACACGACAAACGGCGACAAGTTTGCTCGGCGCGTGGTGACTTGCAGCGCAACATATACATGTTGGCAGTTGGCCCACCGAGATCGGAAATCACGCCCGTAAAGCCCGGAACGGTGTCGCGGATCGCTTCAATCTCATTGATGATCGAATCTTCCGAACGGCTCTGAATAATGCGCCCTTCATGCTCGGTAATAGAGCAGAAAGAGCAGCCGCCAAAGCAGCCACGCATAATGTTGACCGAGAAACGGATCATTTCGTAAGCCGGAATACGGGCATTACCGTAAGCCGGATGCGGCACGCGCTTGTACGGCAGCGCAAAAACGCTGTCCATCTCTTCGGTAGAAAGCGGAATAGCAGGCGGGTTGATCCACACATAGCGGTCGCCATGTTTTTGCATCAGCGCGCGGGCGCAGCCAGGGTTGGTTTCGTGGTGCAAAATACGCGAAGCATGAGCGTACAGCACTTTATCTGCCTTTACTTTCTCGAAAGAAGGTAACAAAACGTAGGTTTTTTCCCACGGTTTCGGGCGCGGCGGCTGCACGGTAACGGCTTTGGCTTCTTGTTTTTTCGGAGCCACCGGTTTGTTATCCGCACACGGCAAATCTTCGCCATACGGATGCGGAATAGGGTCGATTTTCCCTGGTGTATCAAGACGAGTAGAATCCACGCCGCTCCAGCCAGGCAGAGCCTCTTTCACGATAATCGCGGTATTACGTACATCGCGGATTTCGCTAATCGGCTCGCCCATCGCCAGACGATGCGCCACTTCCACCAGCGGACGCTCACCGTTACCGAACATCAGCATGTCGGCTTTGGAATCCACCAGCACGGAACGGCGCACGGTATCAGACCAGTAATCATAATGCGCGGTACGGCGCAGGCTGGCTTCAATACCACCGAGGATCACCGGCACATCTTTCCATGCCTCTTTACAACGTTGGGTATAAACCAGCGTGGCGCGATCCGGGCGCTTACCCGCGACGTTATCCGGCGTGTAAGCATCGTCATGACGCAAACGGCGATCGGCAGTGTAACGGTTGATCATCGAGTCCATATTGCCTGCGGTCACGCCGAAAAACAGATTCGGTTTACCCAGACGCATAAAGTCGTCTTTGCTGCTCCAGTCCGGCTGGGCGATGATCCCGACGCGAAAGCCCTGCGCCTCCAGCATACGACCGCAAATCGCCATCCCAAAGCTCGGGTGATCGACATACGCGTCGCCAGTAACCAAAATGATGTCGCAGCTATCCCAGCCAAGTTGATCCATCTCTTCACGAGACATCGGCAAAAACGGTGCCGGTCCAAAACAGGCGGCCCAGTACTGCGGCCAGGAGAACAGGTCGCGATCCGGTTGGATCAGGGAGATAGAGCTCATTTTGCTTCCAGAAATGATAAAAAAATAATCAAAGGCCGGGGATTATAAGCCGGAACGAAAGAGAAATCGAAAGGTATTCCATACTCGCCCTCCTCGGGCGAGTATGGCGATTAAGGCACTGGATTAACCAGCAACTGCCCAATAGAGCCGCGATCCGCCATTTCCAGTGTCTGGCTACCAAAGTAAAACGGGAAATGCGCCCAGGAAGGCTGACCGTAATAAACAAGCAGTTCCACTTGTCCATCAACCCAGACGGTATCTTTCCAGCCTCTGTCTTCCGGGAATGGCATTGCGCCATTCACGTTGCGGATCTGGAACATCACGCCTTCAATATGGAACACTTGCGGCTCGTCCGCGCGTACCGTCCAGCGTTCCCACGTTCCCTGCTGGGCAGCAACATCAATGCGGTTAACGTCCCATAGCTGCCCGTTGATGCCGGGATCGTCACCCAGACTAATATCACGGCTGCGAATCGGTGAACCGGCCATTATTTCAGTCGGTAACAAGCGCATCGGCAGGCTGTCAGTGACCAGCGGCAGAAGGCCGGTCGGGCGCAACGTTAGCACCAGCGTGGAAACCAGAATGCTGGACGGCTCAAAGAAGCCACGAATACGATCAACAATGCTCGCCGCTTCGCCACAGGTGATAGACACTTCATCACCGTTGCTCATATCCACCAGAATTTCACGGCGTTCGCCCGGCGCCAGCGAAAGTTGCTTCACCGACACGGGAGCAGGCAGGAATCCCTGATCGCCAGAAATCACGTGCAACGGACGACCATCGCTCATCTGCAGTTGATAGCGACGGGAGTTCGATGCGTTCAGCAGGCGCAGGCGCACCCAACCGCGCGAAACTTCAACGTACGGGCTTTGTACACCGTTGACCAGCAGCGTATCGCCAACAAAGCCGCCGCTTCCCGGTTCGTTGTATTCTGGCGTACCAAAGTTATCCAGCCGTTTATCCTGGATAATGACCGGAAAATCATCCACACCATAATGGTTAGGAATGGGCAGCGACTTGCTGACTTCATCTTCCACCAGCCACATCCCGGCAAGGCCGTTATAGACCTGCTGCGCCGTGCGGTTGGGGGTATTAGCGTGATACCACAAAGTCGCAGCATTCTGGCGAATTGGCAGCACAGGCGCCCAGTCAGCGTTTGGCGACATCATGCGTGCCGGACCGCCCATCAGTGGACCTGGCACTTGTAATCCAGCCACTGTCATTGAGACATTTTCTGTCAGTCGGTTGCTGTAAATCAGCTTAACATCGTCGCCCTTCCAGACGCGGATAGTCGGCCCAAGGTAGCGACCATTGATACCCCAAACCGACGCGCGCGTTCCTGGCGTAAATGACCAGTGCGCACGTTGTACTGTCATAAATAGCGGTTGCCCACGGCGAGATTCAAGCAGCGGCGGAACGGGCAGTGGTTGCTGTTGACCGGCTGCGCTTGCCTTCAGGGGGACAGCACCTGCACACAGTGCGATCCCCGATGCCTGAATGAACTGACGCCGACTGAGTGACATATTTGCTCCATGTAAAACTGGCTAAAGTAATACCGTGCAGGAAAACATCCCCGCAAAAAACAGATTGCCGACTTAAACTTTTCCGGCGGCTTCGCGCTCTGCGACTTCTTTATCGAGCTCGGCGATTTTTTGTTCCATTATCGAACGACAATGAGCAGCCAGCTCGCGAACCTGATCTTTACCATATTGACTGATGTCAATTGGCGGCAGCATTTCTACGATCACTAAACCATTATTCAGTCGATTAAGATTAATCTTATTCGAAGTCGTGGAAACACACACGGGAATAATCGGGACGCCTGCCGCAATTGCCGCATGGAATGCCCCAGTTTTAAACGGCAACAGACCGCGACCACGGCTGCGCGTTCCTTCCGGGAACATCCAGATGGAAATACGGCGTTTTTTGAAGTGATTCACCACTTCCGCGATAGTGCCGTGCGCCTTAGTACGGTTGTTTCTGTCGATCAATAAGTTGCCGCTTAACCAGTACAACTGCCCAAAGAAGGGGATCCACAGCAAACTCTTTTTACCCACTGTAACCGTCGGCGGCTGCACGATGTTCGATGCTGTCACCATGTCATAATTGTTCTGGTGGTTAGCAATATAGATAGCATTACCATAGCTTTCAGCATCTGCAGGTTTGCGACACTCAACTTTCAGCCCGTACAGCGGCGCAAGGCGCCCAAACATATGCCCGAAGGTGGCTACATGCTTTGGATTTCGCGGGCTGAAAAGGCAGTAAATGGAGCCGAAAACACAGACTAAGATGCTGTAAATAACGGTAATAATAAGACGAAAGATATATAGCATAACACCCTCTGAAGATCTGAGAGACTGGCATTGTACGTCACCTGAAATCAGGTTAGGGCATTGTTAAAAGCCGCTCTCTGGAAAAGCGTATTGTTAATCGCAACGCATGAATAAACAACGGTTTCAAGGGAATTTTTATCGTTTCCTGGGGCTGATTACGCTGCCGGATGACGACTTAACGTGTCATCCGGCGTTCCTTACAAACGGGAGAAAGCCCCTCCGGCATGTTACTCTTCGCTATCGCTACTGCTGGCGCGGTGAGGTGAGTCAATCTCGACACGGTCGATACGCTGTAAACCGCGCATCAAGGTGCCACGGCGACCACGCTCACCGGTCACTTTCAGCAGTTCTTCCGGGCGCAGTTTGATTTTGCGTTTCCCGACATGAATAGTCAGAGTGCTCTGCGGCGGCAGTACATACAGGTGTGCCAGACCATCCTCGCCCCGCGCAGCTTCTGCCGATGGGATGTTGATGATCTTGTTGCCTTTACCCTTCGACAGTTGCGGAAGCTCACTTACCGGGAACATCAACATACGTCCCGCCAGGGTGATAGCCAGTAGCATATCAGAGGCATCTTCAATCACTACTGGCGGCATAACATGCGCATTTTCAGGTAAAGTAATCAATGCTTTACCTGCACGGTTACGGGCAACAAGATCGTTAAAGGTGCAGACGAATCCATAGCCAGCATCGGAAGCCATCAACAGTTTCTTATCGTCGCTTTCCATTAGCATGTGATCAACAGTGGCACCTGGCGGTAACGTCAGTTTACCGGTGAGTGGTTCGCCCTGACCACGCGCCGACGGCAGCGTAATCGGGTCGATGGCGTAGCTACGACCAGTGGAATCAACAAATACCACCGGTTGGTTGCTCTTGCCTTTCACCGCCGCTTTGAAGCTATCGCCCGCTTTATAGTTCAGGCCTGGTGCGTCGATGTCATGGCCTTTGGCGCTGCGTACCCAACCCATCTGTGACAGCACAATGGTAACGGGTTCGGACGGCAGCATATCGTGCTCGCTCATCGCTTTCGCTTCTTCGCGTTCCTGCAACGGCGAACGGCGATCGTCGCCATAGGCTTGTGCGTCGGCCTGTAGCTCTTTCTTCAGCAGGTTATTCATCTTGCGCTCGGAAGCCAGAATGCTCTGCAACTGGTCGCGCTCTTTTTCCAGTTCGTTCTGCTCACCGCGAATCTTCATCTCTTCCAGTTTAGCGAGATGACGCAGTTTCAGTTCGAGGATCGCTTCCGCCTGGGTTTCCGTAATGCCAAAACGCGACATCAGTGCCGGTTTCGGTTCATCTTCATTACGAATGATCTCAATCACTTCGTCGATATTGAGAAACGCCACCAGCAAACCTTCAAGAATATGCAGGCGCTTGAGGACTTTCTCCAGACGATAATTGAGACGGCGGCGCACGGTATCGCGACGGAACACCAGCCATTCGGAGAGGATTTCCAGCAGGTTTTTCACCGCCGGACGCCCATCCAGACCAATCATATTGAGGTTGATACGATAGCTCTTTTCCAGATCGGTCGTGGCAAACAGATGATTCATCACCTGCTCCATATCCACACGATTAGAACGCGGCACAATCACCAGACGGGTCGGGTTCTCGTGGTCAGATTCATCGCGCAGATCGTCAACCATCGGCAGCTTTTTGTTGCGCATTTGCGCAGCAATTTGCTCCAGTACGCGCGCACCAGAAACTTGATGCGGTAAGGCGCTGATAACTACCGCGCCATCTTCTTTCTTCCACACCGCGCGCATACGCACAGAACCACGACCGTTCTCGTAGATTTTACGGATCTCGGCGCGGGAGGTGATAATTTCCGCTTCGGTCGGGTAGTCCGGGCCCTGAACAATATCCAGCAACTGGTCAAGCGTGGTTTTCGGCTGGTCGATTAAAGCGATTGCCGCCTGGGCGACTTCACGCAGGTTGTGTGGCGGAATGTCCGTCGCCATCCCGACAGCAATACCGGTGGTGCCGTTAAGCAAAATATTCGGCAAGCGAGCAGGCAGCATTTTCGGCTCCTGCAAAGTGCCGTCGAAGTTTGGCACCCAATCCGCCGTCCCTTGCCCCAGCTCACTCAATAACAGCTCAGAATATTTCGACAGGCGGGATTCGGTATAACGCATTGCCGCGAACGATTTCGGATCGTCCGGTGCCCCCCAGTTTCCCTGCCCATCAACCAGCGGATAACGGTAAGAAAACGGCTGCGCCATCAGTACCATCGCTTCATAGCAGGCGCTGTCACCGTGCGGATGGTATTTACCCAGTACGTCACCCACAGTACGGGCCGATTTTTTAAATTTGGCGGTAGCATTCAGACCCAGTTCTGACATCGCATACACAATGCGGCGCTGAACAGGCTTCAGACCATCACCAATAAACGGCAACGCACGATCCATGATGACGTACATGGAGTAGTTTAAGTAGGCGTTTTCCGTAAATTCATGTAGCGCAAGGCGCTCTGCCATATCGCTCATTAATTCTGATTCCTCAACTTATTCGCCAGCCTTCAAAGGGGCAATATTGCCGGAGATACTACATTATCTGTCGCGTCGAGTCACAGGAGATCAGTGTGAATAGTGCCGCCAGACGTGCTCCGACGGCGATAAAGGCATCAATGTGCCTTGATATACAACTCTTTGCTGTAGACATAATCCTGGGGATTATGCAGCGGGAAACCGCCAACGTAAGGTTTAAGCAGTTTGATCAGCGGCTGATAGTAGACAGGAATGAGCGGTGCCTGCTGGTTGATAATGGCCTCTGCCTGTTGATACAGCGCATTACGCTTTATCGCGTCAGTGGTCTGAGTTGCCTGGTTTAGTAACGCATCATACTTTGCATTTTTCCAGTGGCCGACGTTCTCTTCACTATCGCTTTTAAGCGTGTTCAGGAAGCTGGATGCATCATTATATGTCGCATCCCACGACTGCCGCGACAACATGAAATCACCGCTACGCCGGGCATCGAGATACGTTTTCCACTCCATTGTGCGCAGCGTCACCTGTGCGCCAAGCCATTTTTTCCATTCGGAAGACAAGGCTATCGCCGTTTTTTCATGCAGATCGTACTTGTTGTAAAACAGTTCAAAGCGTAGCGGATGAGAGGCGTCGTATCCCGCCTGTTTCAGCAAGGCTTTTGCCATCGCAACGCGCTCACCCATTGGCTTTTGCAGTTCCTCGAACGTTGGCGCACGAAATCCTTCTACCTCTGGCGGTGTCAGCGTTGTTGCGGGCGTTCGCAACCCAAGTATCTTTTGCGCGATTAACGGCCTGTCGACCGTAAGATACAACGCCCGCCGCACACGGGCGTCATCAAACGGCGGTTTCCGGGTGTTGAAGTTGTAATATTCGCTGTTCAGACGCGGGATAATTCGCAGCTCGCCAGGTAGTGATTTTTCGATTGCAGGAATTTGCTGCGCCGGAACCCAGGTGAGATCAACCTCTCCCGCACGATAGCGGTTATAGCCGGTGACCGAGTTATCCAGCGCCAGATACTCAACCTGCTGCAAGACAGTATGCTCTGCATCGCGGTATTGAGGATTTTTTCGCGCTGTAATCTTTTCGTTAACTACCCATTTATCAAGCACAAAAGCGCCGTTGTAAACCATATGTCCAGGCTTACTCCAGCTATCGCCATACTTCGCAATCACATGATGCGGAACCGGAAACAGCGTCGGCCAGGCGAGCATGGTCGTGAACCAGGGAACGGGTTGCTCAAGCGTGACTTCAAGAGTGCGATCATCGGTAGCCTTCACACCCAGCGATGCAATATCCGCTTTGCCTGCCACAATAGCCGCTGCATTTTTAATATGCGCCTGTGCCAGATAGTCAGCAAAAGGGCTTGCCGTTTTGGGGTCAACCGCGCGCTGCCAGCCGAGGACAAAATCCAGTGCCGTTAAGGGCTGGCCATCAGACCACTGTAAGCCGTGACGTAAATGGAAAACATAGCGTTTGCCGCCATCTGACACCTCCCATGATTCGGCCTGAGCGGGTTGCACTTTGCCTTCACTGTCTATCCATACCAGACCTTCAAACAGATCCAGCACAATCTGCGCAGCAGTATTCTCCTCAACCTTTTGCGGGTCGAGCGTACCTGGGTCGCTATGATTGTTGTAACGAAAGACTTGTTGCGGGGCGAGCGGTGTGTTGGCGGGAACGTCAGCAGCATAGAGAGGAGCCGCACTTACCAGGCTGACCAGCCATAATAAATTTCGCGTATACATGGTATTCCTTACCTGAGAAATTATAAGCCCGACAACAATACGCCGGTGAGATTGTTAGCTCAAACTTATCGCGAGTGATTTGGCTCACACTCCGTTAAAATATTTCCCGTCACGCCAACGGCACATAAACATCTGTTTCCAGCCGTTGCTCTGACATCCCTTCAGCCAGATTAGTGTAGTGAAACAGTATCGGCGCTTTACGTATTTTCTCTCCGCTTTCAGGCAGCCACTGACGAATGATGCCCCATACCGTGCGCGAAATATCGTCCAGTTCGCCAACGTGACGAGCCACGGCATAACGTCCTCCATCAAGCTCACTATTACTCACGCCATAACGATTCTCCGGAATCGCTTCGCTAACGCTGCCGCAGATATCAAAGCGAAACGCTTCCGGCGCGGTGCTGGCAGGATCATCCCAGGCGACGCCAAATGTCTGGCTTTGGTTAACAGGGGAAAGTCCCGTCTCTTTGCGCCACATGATAAATTTCGCCACGCTATAGTTGAGCAACTCAGGGCTACAACGATGCGGCAACAAAGCCACGCGGGTTGAAGGGAAATTGATGATGTTCACGGCCAGTGCCTGGTTTTTCATGTTGCCTCCCTGCGAAATTATTCCCGGGAACGCGTCCCGGGTGCGGTAACAATTACGGATTCACTTTACGAATCTGTTTAACGTCGATCTCAACTGAGTTCCAGTCTTTATCGACCTCCCCCTGAATCTCAACCGTATCTTTCGGTGTCACCGTTACACCGTTCCAGCGTTTGTGGTCGATATCGACATTGATAGTACCGCTGGCATCTTTGAACACGTAGAGATCGTCAGAGATGCGTTCAACGATATTGCCGCGCAGAGTTACCCAGGTATCATCACGCAGGGATTTTGCGTTTTCTACGTTAGTTACACTGCCGTTCGGCCCCTGAAATCCTCCGGCCTGATTTTGCGTTGCTGATGGTCCAGAAAAACCACCCTGCTCTGCTGCCATAACTGGTGCGCTACACAGAGCCATTACTGCAATTACTGCTGCTAATTTTTTCATGTTTGTTACTCCCTTTAATGTCTGTTTTCGAACATTAAACAAGATACTCCTTAACAACTTCTTAAGAAAAAAAAAGAAAATTTAGTACTGTACAGAGCGCGTTACAACACGGTTTACTGACAACGAATACAGCTATCGCAGGGATGAAAAGATGCGAATTTTACTGATAGAAGATGACATGCTGATTGGCGACGGCATCAAAACAGGTCTTAGTAAGATGGGCTTTAGTGTTGACTGGTTTACGGAAGGTCGTCAGGGAAAAGAGGCGCTTTATAGCGCACCTTATGACGCGGTAATTCTGGATTTAACCTTACCGGGAATGGATGGTCGCGATATTTTGCGCGAATGGCGGGATAAAGGTCAGCGTGAGCCAGTATTAATCCTGACCGCGCGCGATGCCCTGGCGGAACGCGTGGAAGGTTTGCGTCTGGGAGCCGACGATTATCTTTGTAAACCTTTTGCATTGATAGAAGTCGCAGCCAGGCTGGAAGCTCTGATGCGCCGAAGCAACGGGCAAGCAAGCAATGAGCTACATCACGGTAACGTAATGCTCGACCCAGGCAAACGTATCGCCACCCAGGCCGGCGAACTCTTAACGCTGAAGCCAAAAGAATTTGCTCTGCTGGAATTACTGATGCGTAACGCCGGTCGGGTACTGCCGCGCAAACTGATTGAAGAAAAACTGTATACCTGGGACGAAGAGGTCACCAGCAATGCCATCGAAGTGCATGTGCATCATCTGCGACGTAAGCTCGGCAGCGACTTTATTCGCACCGTTCACGGTATTAGCTACACATTAGGTGAGAAATGAAATTTACCCAACGCCTTAGTCTGCGAGTCAGGCTGACGCTGATCTTTTTGATTCTGGCCTCGGTGACCTGGCTACTCTCCAGCTTTGTCGCCTGGAAACAAACAATTGATAATGTCGATGAGTTATTCGATACCCAGTTGATGCTGTTTGCCAAACGATTAAGTACGCTCGATCTTAACGAAATCAATGCGGCAGATCGTATGGCGCAGACACCGAATAAATTAAAACACGGTCACGTAGATGATGATGCGCTGACCTTTGCTGTCTTTACTCACGACGGCAACATGGTCCTTAACGATGGCGATAATGGCGAAGATATTCCCTATAGCTATCAACGTGAAGGGTTTGCTAACGGGCAACTGGTAGGTGAAGACGACCCCTGGCGTTTTGTCTGGATGACATCCCCCGATGGTAAGTATCGCATCGTTGTTGGCCAGGAGTGGGAATACCGTGAAGACATGGCGCTGGCGATTGTCACCGGACAGCTCATTCCCTGGCTTATCGCGCTGCCTATCATGTTGATTATCATGATGGTACTACTGGGTCGTGAACTCTCGCCACTAAACAAACTGGCGCTGGCGCTACGTATGCGCGATCCTGACTCGGAAAAACCGCTCAACGCTGACGGTGTACCCAACGAAGTGCGTCCGCTGGTCGAGTCGCTGAATCAACTGTTCGACCGTACTCATACGATGATGGTTCGTGAACGACGCTTTACCTCCGATGCTGCTCACGAACTGCGTAGCCCGTTAACGGCGCTGAAAGTACAAACCGAAGTTGCGCAGCTCTCTGACGACGATCCACAGGCACGGAAAAAAGCACTGCTTCAATTACATTCCGGGATCGATCGCGCCACCCGCCTTGTTGATCAACTGCTCACTCTGTCGCGGCTCGACTCGCTGGATAACCTTCAGGATGTCGCGGAGATCCCACTTGAAGATCTCCTGCAATCGTCGGTAATGGATATTTACCACACGGCGCAGCAGGCGAAAATTGACGTGCGGCTGACGCTCAACGCACAGGGCATCAAACGCACCGGACAACCGCTATTGCTAAGTTTGCTGGTACGAAATCTGCTGGATAACGCCGTGCGCTACAGCCCACAAGGCAGCGTGGTGGACGTCACGCTGAATGCCAATAATTTCATCGTGAGGGATAACGGCCCCGGTGTGACGCCAGAGGCACTGGCGCGAATCGGCGAACGTTTCTATCGCCCACCGGGACAAACCGCCACCGGCAGCGGGCTTGGGCTGTCGATTGTCCAGCGGATCGCCAAATTGCATGGCATGAATGTTGTGTTTGGGAATGCGGAACAAGGTGGATTTGAGGCGAAGGTGAGCTGGTAGTAGTGATATTTTTGCAAAATTCGCAAAAGACTTTGCATATTTTGCTAATTTCACCGTACCGCTCTGTGACGTACTATAGTCGACAAACTTCTCACCTTGAGGATAAAAAATGAGCAATATCCTGATTATCAACGGCGCGAAGAAATTCGCCCACTCCAATGGTCAACTGAACGACACCCTGACCGAAGTCGCGGATGGCACGCTCCGCGACCTCGGGCATGATGTCCGTATCGTTCGCGCCGACAGCGACTACGATGTCAAAGCCGAAGTACAAAACTTTCTCTGGGCTGATGTGGTTATCTGGCAGATGCCTGGCTGGTGGATGGGCGCGCCGTGGACGGTGAAAAAATACATTGATGATGTGTTCACCGAAGGTCACGGTACGCTGTATGCCAGCGATGGTCGAACCCGCAAAGATCCGTCGAAAAAATACGGCTCTGGCGGCCTGGTGCAGGGCAAAAAATATATGCTCTCTCTGACCTGGAACGCACCAATGGAAGCCTTCACCGAAAAAGATCAGTTCTTCCACGGCGTCGGCGTTGACGGCGTGTATCTGCCGTTCCATAAAGCAAACCAATTCCTCGGTATGGAACCGCTGCCGACATTTATCGCTAATGACGTGATAAAAATGCCTGATGTTCCCCGCTATACTGAAGAATATCGCAAGCATCTTGTGGAAATTTTTGGTTAACTAGAGCTCTGGCTTTAGAAGGAGTTAACCATGCTTACAGTAATCGCTGAAATCCGTACTCGTCCTGGCCAACATCACCGTCAGGCGGTATTGGATCAGTTTGCTAAAATCGTTCCAATCGTACTGAAGGAAGAAGGTTGCCACGGCTATGCGCCGATGGTGGATTGCGCTGCTGGCGTGAGTTTCCAGTCTATGGCGCCGGACTCTATCGTGATGATTGAGCAGTGGGAAAGCATTGCCCATCTTGAAGCGCATTTGCAGACGCCGCATATGAAAGCGTACAGCGAAGCCGTAAAAGGCGATGTGCTGGAGATGAATATTCGTATCCTGCAGCCGGGGCTTTGATGTTCCTGAAAAGAGGCCGGTAATTTTTATCGGCCTGAGAGTGATGGCAAACGTAAGATTGCCTGATGCACTACGCTTATCGGGCCTGGCAGAGGATTGCAATATATTGAATTTGCACGATTCTGCAGGACGGATAAGGTGTTCACGCCGCATCCGGCATGAACAACGCGCGCTTTGTCAACAAGTTAAGGTCAGTATTGCTACCGACTTTTAGTTTCATACTTCCGCCGTCTCTAAACGCGCTTTAATCTGTTCGTAATATTCATTATTAATCAGATAAAAGCGCATGATAAGTCCAGTTATCAGGTTGAGCACCGCTGGAACTATCGTCATTAATAAGCAGATCCCCCACAGCGCCTTCGGTGTTTGCTCAATGCCTGGTTGGTAGCCCATACAGGATAAAGCAATGCCTATAAAGCCTCCCGCCAACCCCATACCGAATTTTTGAAAAAAGAGAATCCCGCCAAATGCCAGCCCGGAAACACGTTGCCCCGTTTTCATTTCGCCGTAATCCACCGATTCAGCAATAGATGCCCAATAAACGGGAAGTTGGATATCCGTCAGGAAGGTCACCACAATATAAAATGTAAAGGCTAACACTATAGAATCTGGTTGCACAAAATACATCGCGCCACCCACCACGAACGCCAGTAATTGGGTATAACGAAACATTTTTATTTTGTCATAGAAACGAGTAAGCCACGTGCAAGTTACCATCGCCATAACAGAAGCAATCACGCCTGAGGTTAAAAAGGGTGAAATTAAAGCATCCCCACCATTCAGATAATATTTTGCATAATATGCAGCTACAGAGGGTGATGCTGCCAACTT
>NZ_PZKQ01000036.1:0-102427 GCF_003046645.1 Escherichia sp. MOD1-EC6475
CATGCACAATTAAGGGATAGCCTTATTGAACACCCGGTGTGGTTGCGGGTGAGGAGGAACAATGAAAATTACCGTATTGGGATGCGGTGCCTTAGGGCAATTATGGCTTACAGCATTTTGCAAACAGGGTCACGAGGTTCAGGGCTGGCTGCGTGTACCGCAACCTTATTGTAGCGTGAATCTGGTGGAGACAGACGGTTCGATATTTAACGAATCGCTGACCGCCAATGATCCTGATTTTCTGGCCACCAGCGATCTACTACTGGTGACGCTGAAAGCCTGGCAGGTGTCTGATGCCGTCAAAAGCCTGGCGTCGACGCTACCTGTAACCACGCCAATTTTGCTGATCCACAACGGCATGGGCACCATTGAAGAGTTACAGAACATCGGGCAACCTTTACTGATGGGCACGACCACCCATGCAGCGCGCCGCGACGGCAATGTCATCATTCACGTGGCAAACGGTATCACACATATCGGCCCGGCACGGCAACAGGACGGCGATTACAGTTATCTGGCGGATATTTTGCAAACCGTGTTGCCTGACGTTGCCTGGCATAACAATATTCGCGCCGAGCTGTGGCGAAAGCTGGCGGTAAACTGTGTGATTAATCCGCTCACTGCCATCTGGAATTGCCCGAACGGTGAATTACGTCATCACCCGCAAGATATTATGCAGATATGCGAAGAAGTCGCGGCGGTAATCGAACGCGAAGGGCATCATACTTCAGCGGAAGATTTACGTGATTACGTGATGCAGGTGATTGATGCCACAGCAGAAAACATTTCGTCAATGTTGCAGGACATCCGCGCAATGCGCCATACAGAAATCGACTATATCAATGGTTTTCTCTTACGCCGCGCCCGCGCGCATGGGATTGCTGTACCGGAAAACACCCGCCTGTTTGAAATGGTAAAAAGAAAGGAGAGTGAATATGAGCGCATCAGCACTGGTTTGCCTCGCCCCTGGTAGTGAAGAAACCGAAGCGGTCACCACTATCGATCTGCTGGTTCGCGCTGGCATTAATGTCACCACTGCCAGCGTCGCCAGCGATGGCAACCTGGCGATTACCTGCTCGCGCGGCGTAAAGCTGCTGGCAGATGCGCCCCTGGTCGAAGTGGCGGATGGTGATTATGACGTGATCGTGCTGCCTGGCGGCATTAAAGGCGCGGAGTGTTTTCGCGATAGCACCCTGCTGGTCGAAACTGTTAAACAGTTCCACCGTTCCGGGCGTATCGTTGCCGCTATTTGCGCCACGCCAGCTACCGTGCTGGTGCCGCACGATATCTTCCCGATTGGCAATATGACCGGCTTCCCGACGCTGAAAGACAAAATTCCCGCTGAACAATGGCAGGACAAGCGCGTCGTCTGGGATGCACGGGTAAAATTGCTGACCAGCCAGGGGACGGGTACGGCTATTGATTTTGGTCTGAAAATTATCGACCTGCTGGTTGGGCGCGAGAAAGCCCATGAAGTGGCATCACAACTGGTGATGGCGGCAGGGATTTATAATTATTACGAGTAGTGTCGGATGCGGTAAGCGTCGCATCTGACCAGATGCGACGTTAAAACTACAAATTACGGGCGATACACTTTCACATTGTTAAAGCCCTGTTCGCGCAGATAGAGCGCCTGCAGGCGGCTCATCACCCCACGCTCACACCACAATAGCCAGGTTTTGTTCTGGTCGAGATCGCCAAATTTGGTGCTCAGTTTATAGAACGGTAGAGAAACCACATCAATCCCTTCGACTTTCAGTGGTTTATCTTCCTGTTCATCGATAGAACGGATATCGAGGATCACGTCGTTCGGGCCGAAGCCATTGACGGTTTCCACTTCCACCACTTCCTGCTCGGTCTGCTGGGCGATTTCGCGGATATCAACGTTATTCGCTTCCTCAACCACTTTATCGAGAATGCTGAAATCGAACTTCTCTTCTTCCGCTTCAATCTTCGATTTAACCGCTTTCACCGTCGGGCTTTTGGAGATCACGCCACAATATTCCGGCATCGTGCGAGCAAAGTCTTCGGTGCCAATCTGGCGAGCCAGGTTGATGATGTGCTCTTTGTCGTAAGAGATCAGCGGACGCAGGATCAGCGTATCGGAGACATTATCAATTAAACGCAGATTGGTCAGGGTCTGGCTGGACACCTGGCCCAGTGCTTCGCCGGTGACCAGCGCCTGTACGCCGTAACGTTCAGCCACTTTAGACGCGGCACGTACCATCATACGTTTGAGGATAACGCCCATCTGACCGTCGTCGATTTTCTCGAGAATTTCCCCGACGACCGGTTCGAAATTAATAGCGACAAAACGCACGCGGTGGGAGCTGCCAAAGCGGTTCCACAGATAATGCGCCACCTGACGCACGCCAATTTCATGCGCCGCGCCGCCAAGGTTAAAGAAGCAGTAATGCACGCGGCAGCCGCGACGCATCAACATATAACTGGAAACACCGGAGTCGAAACCACCGGAAATGAGCGACAGCACATCTTCCTGGGTGCCGATCGGGAAACCGCCAATACCTTCGTAGCGGCCTTTAATCAGCAGGAGACGATCGTCTTCCACTTCCAGATGGACAGTCACATCCGGATTGGTCAGCTTCACGCGTGCGGATTCAATATGTTGATTCAAACCGCCACCGACGTAACGTTCTACATCAATCGAGCTAAAATCATGCTTACCGCGGCGCTTCACGCGCACGCAGAAGGTTTTGCCTTCCAGCTGATCGCGATACTGAACCAACGCTTTCTCGAAAATATCGTGCATGTCGGTAAACGGCACGTCTTCGACTTCGAGAATATGGTGGATACCAGGAATACGGGTCAGGGCGTCGCGAATAGTCAGACGCTGGTTTTCATCTTTCGCGCGAACTTCGATGTTATCCCAGTGGCGGACGACAGCGAGCGTCTCATCATAGTGCTTTAAAACGTTACGAATGTTCCCGGTAAGGATTTTTATAAAGCGCAAGCGCACAGATTGGCTTTTGATGGTGATTTCCGGGAACAATTTAATGATAAACTTCATGGCGGCAATGGTTCGTTGGCAAGCCTTAAGCGACTTGTATAGGGAAAAATACAGCAGCCCACACCTGCGGCTGCATCCAGGCGCGGAAGTATACCACTAACATCGCTTTGCTGCGCACATCACCTTACCATTGCGCGTTATTTGCTATTTGCCCTGAGTCCGTTACCATGGCGGGGCGTAAAATATTGAGAGTCAGACATTCATTATGCCGAAGAAAAATGAGGCGCCCGCCAGCTTTGAAAAGGCGCTAAGCGAGCTGGAACAGATTGTGACCCGTCTGGAAAGTGGCGACCTGCCGCTGGAAGAGGCACTGAACGAGTTCGAACGTGGCGTGCAGCTGGCACGTCAAGGGCAGGCCAAATTACAACAAGCCGAACAGCGCGTACAAATCCTGCTGTCTGACAACGAAGACGCCTCTCTTACACCTTTTACACCGGACAATGAGTAATGGACTTTCCGCAGCAACTCGAAGCCTGTGTTAAGCAGGCCAACCAGGCGCTGAGCCGTTTTATCGCCCCACTGCCCTTTCAGAACACTCCCGTGGTAGAAACCATGCAGTATGGCGCATTATTAGGTGGTAAGCGCCTGCGACCTTTCCTGGTTTATGCTACTGGTCAAATGCTCGGCGTTAGCATGAGCACGTTAGACGCACCCGCTGCCGCCGTAGAGTGTATCCACGCTTACTCATTAATTCATGATGATTTACCGGCAATGGATGATGACGATCTGCGTCGCGGATTGCCGACCTGCCATGTGAAATTTGGCGAAGCGAACGCGATTCTCGCTGGCGATGCTTTACAAACGCTGGCGTTCTCGATTTTAAGCGATGCCGATATGCCGGAAGTGTCAGATCGCGACAGAATTGCGATGATTTCTGAACTGGCGAACGCTAGCGGTATTGCCGGTATGTGCGGCGGTCAGGCATTAGATTTAGACGCGGAGGGCAAACACGTACCTCTGGACGCACTCGAGCGTATTCATCGCCATAAAACCGGCGCATTGATTCGCGCCGCCGTTCGCCTTGGTGCATTAAGCGCCGGAGATAAAGGACGAAATGCACTGCCAGTACTCGACAAGTATGCAGAAAGCATCGGCCTTGCCTTCCAGGTTCAGGATGACATCCTGGATGTGGTGGGAGATACTGCAACGTTGGGAAAACGCCAGGGTGCCGACCAGCAACTTGGTAAAAGCACCTACCCTGCACTTCTGGGTCTTGAGCAAGCCCGGAAGAAAGCCCGGGATCTGATCGACGATGCCCGCCAGTCGCTGAAACAACTGGCTGAACAGTCACTCGATACCTCGGCACTGGAAGCGCTAGCGGACTACATCATCCAGCGTAATAAATAAACAATAAGTATTAATAGGCCCCTGATGAGTTTTGATATTGCCAAATACCCGACCCTGGCACTGGTCGACTCCACCCAGGAGTTACGACTGTTGCCAAAAGAGAGTTTACCGAAACTCTGCGACGAACTGCGCCGCTATTTACTCGACAGCGTGAGCCGTTCCAGCGGGCACTTCGCCTCCGGGCTGGGCACGGTCGAACTGACCGTGGCGCTGCACTATGTCTACAACACCCCGTTTGACCAATTGATTTGGGATGTGGGACATCAGGCTTATCCGCATAAAATTTTGACCGGACGCCGCGACAAAATCGGCACCATCCGTCAGAAAGGTGGTCTGCACCCGTTCCCGTGGCGCGGTGAAAGCGAATATGACGTATTAAGCGTCGGGCATTCATCAACCTCCATCAGTGCCGGCATTGGTATTGCGGTTGCTGCTGAGAAAGAAGGCAAAAATCGCCGCACCGTCTGTGTAATTGGCGATGGCGCGATTACCGCTGGCATGGCGTTTGAAGCGATGAACCATGCGGGCGATATCCGTCCTGATATGCTGGTAGTCCTCAACGACAATGAAATGTCGATTTCCGAAAATGTCGGCGCGCTCAACAACCATCTGGCACAGCTGCTTTCCGGTAAGCTTTACTCTTCACTGCGCGAAGGCGGGAAAAAAGTTTTCTCTGGCGTGCCGCCAATTAAAGAGCTGCTCAAACGCACCGAAGAACATATTAAAGGCATGGTAGTGCCTGGCACGTTGTTTGAAGAGCTGGGCTTTAACTACATCGGCCCGGTTGACGGTCACGATGTGCTGGGGCTTATCACCACGCTTAAGAACATGCGCGATCTGAAAGGTCCGCAGTTCCTGCATATCATGACCAAAAAAGGTCGTGGTTATGAACCGGCAGAAAAAGACCCAATCACCTTCCACGCCGTGCCTAAATTTGATCCTTCCAGTGGTTGTTTGCCGAAAAGTAGCGGTGGTTTGCCGAGCTATTCAAAAATCTTTGGCGACTGGTTGTGCGAAACCGCAGCGAAAGATAACAAGCTGATGGCGATTACTCCGGCGATGCGTGAAGGTTCCGGCATGGTCGAGTTCTCTCGTAAATTCCCGGATCGCTACTTCGACGTGGCAATTGCCGAGCAACACGCAGTGACCTTTGCTGCGGGTCTGGCGATTGGTGGGTACAAACCAATCGTGGCGATCTACTCCACTTTCCTGCAACGCGCCTACGATCAGGTACTGCATGACGTGGCAATTCAAAAGCTTCCGGTCCTGTTCGCCATCGACCGTGCGGGCATTGTTGGTGCTGATGGTCAGACCCACCAGGGCGCTTTTGATCTCTCTTATCTGCGCTGTATTCCGGAAATGGTCATTATGACCCCGAGCGATGAAAACGAATGTCGCCAGATGCTTTATACCGGCTATCACTATAACGACGGCCCGTCAGCGGTACGCTACCCGCGCGGCAATGCCGTCGGCGTGGAGCTGACGCCGCTGGAAAAACTGCCGATTGGCAAAGGTATTGTGAAGCGTCGCGGTGAGAAGCTAGCGATCCTTAACTTTGGTACGCTGATGCCGGAAGCGGCGAAAGTCGCCGAATCGCTGAACGCTACGCTAGTTGATATGCGTTTTGTTAAGCCGCTTGATGAAGCGTTAATTCTGGAAATGGCCGCCAGCCATGAGGCGCTGGTCACCGTTGAAGAAAACGCCATTATGGGCGGCGCGGGCAGTGGCGTGAACGAAGTGCTGATGGCTCATCGTAAACCGGTGCCGGTACTGAACATTGGCCTGCCGGATTTCTTTATTCCACAAGGAACTCAGGAAGAAATGCGCGCCGAACTCGGCCTCGATGCCGCCGGTATGGAAGCCAAAATCAAGGCCTGGCTGGCATAATCCCTACTCCACTCCTGCTATGCTTAAAAGATTATTCATGGCAGGAGTGGCAACATGCAATACAACCCCTTAGGAAAAACCGACCTTCGCGTTTCCCGACTTTGCCTCGGCTGTATGACCTTTGGCGAGCCAGATCGCGGTAACCACGCATGGACACTGCCGGAAGAGAGCAGCCGTCCAATCATCAAACGGGCGCTGGAAGGCGGCATAAATTTCTTTGATACCGCCAACAGTTATTCTGACGGCAGCAGCGAAGAGATCGTCGGTCGCGCATTGCGGGACTTCGCCCGCCGTGAAGATGTGGTCGTTGCCACCAAAGTATTCCATCGCGTTGGTGATTTACCAGAAGGATTATCCCGCGCACAAATTTTGCGCTCTATTGACGACAGCCTGCGTCGTCTCGGTATGGATTATGTCGATATCCTGCAAATTCATCGCTGGGATTACAACACGCCGATCGAAGAGACGCTTGAAGCCCTGAATGACGTGGTAAAAGCCGGGAAAGCGCGTTATATCGGCGCTTCATCGATGCACGCCTCGCAGTTTGCTCAGGCGCTGGAACTGCAAAAACAGCACGGCTGGGCGCAGTTTGTCAGTATGCAGGATCACTACAATCTGATTTATCGCGAAGAAGAACGCGAGATGCTGCCGCTATGTTATCAGGAGGGCGTCGCGGTGATCCCGTGGAGCCCGCTGGCGCGGGGTCGTCTGACACGTCCGTGGGGAGAAACCACTGCACGACTGGTTTCCGATGAAGTAGGAAAAAATCTCTACAATGAAAGCGACGAAAATGACGCGCAGATTGCAGAACGATTAACGGGCGTGAGTGAAGAATTGGGTGCTACGCGGGCACAAGTGGCTCTGGCGTGGTTATTGAGCAAACCGGGCATTGCCGCACCGATTATTGGTACGTCGCGGGAAGAACAGCTTGATGAGCTGCTGAACGCGGTGGATATCACCCTGAAGCCGGAACAAATTGCCGAACTGGAAACGCCGTATAAACCGCATCTGGTGGTGGGATTTAAATAGAAATCCAGGCCTGATAAGACGCAACAAGCGTCGTATCAGGCATCGGTGCGCAACCGCCGGATGCGGCGTGAACGCCTTATTCGGCCTACGACAGAATACCCAGCGGCCAGTGATGACCGATAAAATAGAGTATTCCAGCGGAAATCACCCCAGCGACAATATCATCGATCATGATCCCCATGCCACCATGCACATTGCGATCAAACCAGCGGATCGGCCACGGTTTCCACATATCCAGAATACGGAAAATCACAAACCCGGCGGCAACCCACTGCCAGTCATTGGTCGGCAGCGCCATCAGGGTGATCCACATGCCGATAAATTCGTCCCAGACAATGCTGCCGTGATCGTGCACGCCCATATCTTTCGCCGTCTGATGGCAAAGATAGACGCCGATACAGATCCCCAGCATCACCACCAGCGAATAAAGCTGCCAGGGCAAAAAGGTCATCAGATACCAGAATGGAATCGCCGCCAGCGAGCCCATCGTACCAGGGACAATCGGACTTAACCCACTCCCGAACCCCGTAGCCAATAAGTGCCATGGGTTACTCATTTTCAGGCGACTTTTCGCGACATCTTTATGGCGTGGCAAAATGGTCATATCCTTTCCAGTCTAACGTGACAGGTTCGCCGTCACGAACAAAGCAAAGCCCTTCGATATCGGCGGTCATTTGCCCGATACAGGTAAACGGTACGCCAAGATGTCCCAAAGCCACATCCAGCGCGCCTCGGTTAAGTTCCGGTACAGTGAAACACAACTCGTAATCTTCACCGCCAGACAGCGCCCAACGCAGCGCCTGTTCCGGTTCGACGTGACGTGAAAGTGCGTCAGAGAATGGCAACAATGTCAGGTCAATGCGTGCGCCGCAGTCGCTGGCTTTCACGATATGCCCGAGGTCGGAGATCAGACCGTCAGAGAGATCGATGGCTGAACTCGCCAGATCGCGCAGTGCCTGCCCCTGTAAAATACGCGGCGATGGACGGAGATGACGTTTGATCAAGTAGTCAGCATCTTTAGCATCGGCAACCTGCAAACGGTTTTGCAAAATCGCCAGTCCGGCGGCGCTATCGCCCGGTGTACCGGTCACATAGATCCAGTCACCCGGTTTCGCCCCAGAGCGAGTTAAGGCTCGTCCCATCGGAACAAAGCCGTGGATACCCAACGTCATTGATAGCGGTCCACGCGTGGTATCGCCGCCAATGAGTTGCATATCGTAATAATTAAGCAGCTCGAAAAGACTGTCGCTGAAAGATTCAAGCCACGCTTCGTCTACGTTCGGTAAAGTCAATGCCAGCGTCAGCCAGGCCGGATCGGCACCCATCGCCGCCAGATCGCTTAAGTTTACCGCCAGTGCTTTATATGCCAGATCCGCAGGATCGATATCAGGGAGGAAGTGATTGCCCGCCACCAGCGTATCGGTGCTGATCGCCAGGGTCTGTTTCTCGGGGATATTGAGAAGTGCACAATCGTCACCGATGCCAAGTTCGACATCAAGACGAGAGCTTCTTACACGGTCAAAATAACGGGCAATCAGGGAGAACTCGCCACATGCCATACGTTATGCCTCAGCAGGTAAAAAAGAAAAGGCCGGAGAGTGCGGAAATGCTTTCCGTTACTCTGCCGGCCTGGATATCACTTTTTGTTAGGGCGAATCACAGGTGCTGCTTTATCGAGTACGCCGTTGACGAACTTATGGCTGTCTTCTGCGCCGAACGATTTTGCCAGTTCGATCGCTTCGTTAATGGCCACTTTATACGGCACATCGCTACGTTTAGACAGCTCGTACAGCGCAATGCGCAGCACTGCTTTTTCTACCTGGCCCAGTTCTTCCAGCAGGCGGGACAGGTATGGCTTCATCAGTCCGTCGAGGTATGCGGTGTTAGTCGCCACCCCGGCCAGCAGCTCACGGAAGTACAGGACGTCAACGTCTTTTACATCCTGTTCAGCCAGGAACTGGTATTCAACATCAGCGATGTCGTTCTGGGACAACTGCCAGGAGTAGAGCGCCTGGACGGCACACTCACGAGCGCGGCGACGAGCAGCAGGTTTCACGGATTTCCCCTTACTAATTTCAGGCCTTGATGGCTTTCAATACATTAATCATTTCAAGCGCGGTCAGTGCAGCTTCTGCACCTTTGTTACCAGCTTTGGTGCCAGCACGTTCGATCGCTTGTTCAATGCTTTCGGTGGTCAGCACACCAAAAGCAACCGGAATTTCGCTGTCCTGGGCAACATGTGCCAGGCCGTTGCTTGCACCACCAGCGACGTATTCAAAGTGGGCAGTGCCACCACGAATAACCGTACCCAGCGCAATCACCGCGTCGTATTTACCGGTTTTAGCCAGTGCGCCTGCCGCCAGCGGCAGCTCATAAGCACCTGGCACCCAAACAACGGTAATATTTTCATCTTTTACCTGACCAATACGTTTCAGTGCGTCAATCGCACCTTCCAGCAGGCTGTCATTGATAAAGTTGTTGAAACGCGCAATGGTGATGGCGACGCGAGCGTCCGGGGTAGCAACGTTAGCTTCAATAATGTTCATTTTTTTCCTTCGGGTTCGAGTTATGGCCCCGCAGGGGGGCGGATTTTAGCATAATATTTCGTGCGCTGCTTCCCTTTCGAGCCGGGAGATCATGCACCCACTAAATGCAGGCAAACATCCGGGCCTACATGACGTATCTCTTTGAATTTAAATTGGGGGGCGTCGGCTAACTTCTCAAGCCCCGGCAGCGTACATAATCCACGGGCGTCGCTACCTAAAAGTTTAGGTGCGATATAGACAATCAGCTCATCGACTAAACCGGCCTGTAGCAGTGCGCCAGCGAGCGTTGGCCCCGCCTCTACCCACACACTATTAATTTGTTGCTTGCCCAGTTGCATCATCAGCACAACCAAATCCAGATGCCCGTTATGTTCCGGGATCAGCAAGGTGCGCACTGTTTCCGGCCACTCGCGGGTGTCATCCTGCGTTCGGGCAAACCAGGTCTCGCCCGGCTGTTGCACAATGCGGTGTTCTGGCGTCACGCGATTATCACTGTCAATGACGACGCGCACCGGCTGGCGCAGATTTTCTTGCGAATAGAGCGCCTGAGTTTGTTCATCCAGTTCAGACCAACGCACCGTTAAGGCCGGATCGTCCGCCAGCACCGTGGCGCTGCTGGTTAAAATGGCATGACTTTGCGCACGCAGACGTTGAACATCACGCCGCGCCTGGGGGGAAGTGATCCACTGACTCTCACCGCTCGCCATCGCCGTACGACCATCAAGCGATGCGCCAAGTTTTAACTGGATATAAGGAAAGCCGGTGCGCATTCGTTTAAGAAAGCCTTTATTCAATTGCTCGGCTTCACTCATCATCAGACCGTGGCTGACGTCAATGCCAGCCTGTTGCAGGCGGTAAAGTCCACGTCCGGCGACCTGCGGGTTCGGATCCTGCATCGCAGCGACCACGCGCGCTACGCCAGCGGCGATGAGTGCGTCACAGCACGGCGGCGTTCGACCATGATGACTGCAAGGTTCGAGAGTGACATAGGCGGTCGCACCTTTGGCTTTTTCACCCGCCATACGCAACGCGTGTACTTCGGCATGTGGTTCACCCGCACGGTGATGGTAACCTTCGCCGACAATTTCGCCATCTTTCACAATGACACACCCAACATTTGGGTTTGGGTGAGTAGTGAAACGTCCTCGTTGCGCCAGCTTTAGCGCCCGCGCCATGTAATACTCGTCCTGCACGGTTTAATCCTCCAGGCGCGCGATCTCTTCGCCAAATTCTTTGATATCTTCGAAACTGCGATAGACAGAGGCAAAACGGATATAGGCGACTTTATCGAGTTTTTTCAATTGTTCCATCACCAGATTGCCAATCATCTTGCTCGGCACTTCACGCTCACCGGTGGCGCGGAGCTGTGACTTTATATGGTTGATCGCCATTTCGACGTCGTCGGAACTTACCGGACGTTTTTCCAGCGCCCGCAGCATTCCGCTGCGCAATTTCTCTTCATTAAACGGTTCGCGCACGTCGTTGCTTTTTACAACGCGCGGCATAACCAGTTCCGCCACCTCAAAAGTGGTGAAACGTTCATTACACACCAGACACTGCCGACGGCGGCGTACGGATGAACCCTCGCCCACGAGACGAGAGTCAATAACCTTAGTGTCCACGGCGAAACAGAATGGGCAATGCATACGGCGTCCTGACCAGGTGGTTAACAGAAACCTATTTTACCCTGAACTGACGATACAACAAAGGCGCAACGCTTTTGAGACAAAGGATCGATGTTTTCGCTGTTTTTACGCTCTACTATTAAGCTAATTGCGACAAGAAAGGGACGACCTATAAACACTAAAGTTATTCGACTACTCCTGCTGGGAAGCCTGTTCAGCTTAAGCGCCTGTGTACAGCAAAGTGAAGTACGCCAGATGAAACACAGCGTCAGCACGCTGAATAAAGAGATGACGCAGCTCAATAAAGAAACCGTCAAAATCACTCAGCAAAACAGGCTGAATGAAAAATCCAGCAGTGGGGTTTACCTTCTGCCGGGCTCGAAAACAGCCGCACGTCTGGAAAGTCAGATCGGCACCTTACGAATGTCGCTTATGAATATTGCGCCAAATGCAGATGGCACTACGCTGACCTTACGGATTCAGGGCGAATCCAATGACCCTTTACCCGCATTCAGCGGAACCGTTGAATATGGGCAAATTCAGGGAACAATAGATAACTTTCAGGAAATCAATGTGCAGAATCAATTGATTAACGCACCGGCAAGTCTCCTCGCGCCCAGCGATGTTGACATCCCGCTACAGTTAAATGGCATCACGCCTGAACAATTAGGCTTTGTACGCATTCACGACATTCAGCCTGTTATGCAATAAACGTTTGGCGGGGCGTTTTGTGCGTCTCGCAACATCTTCCCCCATTATTTTGTTACTCCGCTTACATCACCCGGATTGATAGTAAAAGTTTGCAACAAGGGTGAAAGTCAGTACAATCCCCGCCCGAATATGTGTAAACGTGAACGCAATCGATTACGTAAATGATAGAACTGTGAAACGCAACATATTTTTGTGAGCAATGATTTTTATAATAGGCTCCTCTGTATACGTAATATTTAGAAACGCAATTTGCGCCTTTTTCACTCCCGCAAGGGATTTTTAAACAGTGGCATACATATGAAAAAAACATTACTGGCAGCCGGTGCGGTACTGGCGCTCTCTTCGTCTTTTACTGTCAACGCAGCTGAAAACGACAAACCGCAGTATCTCTCCGACTGGTGGCACCAGAGCGTTAACGTTGTCGGAAGTTATCACACCCGTTTCGGACCGCAGATCCGCAACGATACCTACCTCGAGTACGAAGCATTCGCTAAAAAAGACTGGTTCGACTTCTATGGTTATGCGGATGCGCCGGTATTCTTCGGCGGTAACTCCGATGCAAAAGGTATCTGGAACCACGGTTCTCCGCTGTTTATGGAAATCGAACCGCGTTTCTCCATCGACAAGCTGACCAATACTGACCTTAGCTTCGGTCCGTTCAAAGAGTGGTACTTCGCGAACAACTACATTTACGACATGGGTCGTAATAAAGATGGTCGCCAGAGCACCTGGTACATGGGTCTGGGTACGGACATCGACACTGGCCTGCCGATGAGCCTGTCCATGAACGTGTATGCGAAATACCAGTGGCAGAACTACGGCGCAGCGAACGAAAACGAGTGGGATGGTTACCGTTTCAAAATTAAATACTTTGTGCCGATTACCGATCTGTGGGGCGGTCAGCTGAGCTACATCGGCTTCACCAACTTCGACTGGGGTTCCGATCTGGGTGATGACAGCGGTAACGCAATCAACGGTATTAAGACGCGTACCAATAACTCTATCGCTTCCAGCCATATTCTGGCTCTGAACTACGATCACTGGCACTACTCTGTCGTTGCTCGTTACTGGCACGACGGTGGTCAGTGGAACGACGATGCAGAGCTGAACTTTGGTAACGGCAACTTCAACGTTCGCTCTACCGGCTGGGGTGGTTACCTGGTGGTAGGTTACAACTTCTAATAGTTGAAATGCCGGATGCAACATCCGGCATTTTTTATCACTTTTTCTTATTCATCATCGCTTTTAAATCAGCGAACGGATTATATTTCGCTTCACCAACATCTTTCTGCGCATCTTCACCTGCGATAACCGTCGTACCATACTGATCCGCTTCGGTATATTTCGAATGCTCATGATCGTGGCAATACAGACACAACAATTCCCAGTTACTACCATCTTCCGGGTTATTGGTATGGTCGTGATCAATGTGGTGAACGGTAAGTTCACGCAGGTTGGAATAGACAAATTCGCGGGAACAACGACCGCACACCCACGGATAGAGTTTTAATGCTTTTTCGCGATAACCGCTTTCTAACCGCGCATAGTTTTTTGGGATGATAGCCATGAAAAGTTACCTGGATAAAATGTAGGGTTACGCGCAGTTTCCCAAGATGGGGAGATTTTCGCAATCCTGAGTAAAGAAATTCTAACATTACCAGTGACGGCGAGGTTCCATCTGCTGATGAAGAATACGCGCAATGAGAATGTCATCTACTCTTATAACGTAATAAACAGTGTGAAACCTAAATGCGATCTTCTTTACCTCTGGAACCGCATCATAGTCTTGCCCTATCTCAGGCATTTGAGAGAGTGTATCCAGAAAAATGCCAAGAGAGTCGGTATAGCGATCCGCCTGCTCCTCACCAAACTTTCCCAGCGTGTAGTCATAGATCCCTCTGAAATCTTCAACAGCTTTTCCGCTAAGCTTATACACGATGTTTTTGCTTCCTTTCTGCTGCGATATCACGAAGCGTCATCGAACTTTCACCGCTCTCAAGACCTTCAATAACAGCATTTCTGACAGCCTCATCCCTGGATTCTTGTTGTTCCAATAGACGAAGCGCCGAACGCATCACTTCACTGGCCGAACCATAACGACCAGACTGGACCATCCGGGTGATGAAACTATCCAGTTGTTCGCCAACGCTTACTGAGGTAATTTTGCGCATAAGCGATCTCCATGTATTAACTATTAATACAAAGTATATGTCAGAACTATTTCTACAACCAAAGCTGTATTCAGTTCAATATGCAATAACCGAAAAAAAACCGCAGCGCAAAAACGCCACGGTTTTTAACTGAACTACTTTAAAACACACTTACGGCAGAATTGACGGTTGATCCGCCCCTTCTTTTTCCACTTTCTGCTGCAGCATGTGCTCACGCTTCATGCCCAGTTTCAGAGCCAGCGCCGATGCAACATAGATGGAAGATGCCGTACCGATGGAAACACCGATAAGCATAGTCAGCGAGAAGCCTTCCAGCACCGGGCCACCAAAGAGATACAGCATCAGGATAACCATCAAGGTAGTACCGGATGTGATCAAGGTACGGTGCAGCGTCTGAGTCAAGGACACGTTAAAGATTTCGTAAGGTGTACCGCGACGGATCTTGCGGAAGTTTTCACGAATACGGTCCGATACCACGATACTGTCGTTAAGCGAGTAACCGATAACCGACATCAGCGATGCCACAATGGTCAGGTCAATCTCGATATGGAATAACGACAAAATACCCAGCGTAATGATAACGTCGTGCGCCAGCGCGATAACGACCCCTGCCGCCAGTCGCCACTCAAAGCGGAAACCTACGTACACAAGGATAGACAGCAGCGCCGCCATCAGCGCCATTGCGCCGGTTTGCGCGAGGTCTGCCCCCACGCTCGGACCGACGAACTCAATACGCTTCACCGCCGCGTTCTGATTGGTGGATTCGTTAATCACCTTCAGAACCTGGCTGCCCAGCACCTGACCGCCCGTTTCGCCTTCAGCAGGCGGCATACGGACCATGATGTCGTGGCTGCTACCGAAGTTTTGCAGCATCGGCTCTTCAAAACCGGCTTTTTGCAATGCATCACGCATTACGTCAATTTCAGCCGGTTTTTCGAGCGTAATTTCGATAACCGTACCACCGGTGAAATCCAGCCCCCAGTTAAAGCCTCGCACGCCCATAATGACGATAGCGGCGATTAACAGCAGACCAGAGATGCCAAAAGCCCAGTAGTCCCAGCGCATAAAGTCATAGACTTTACGGCCGTGGTTTAGTTGTTCAACAGTATATTCCTGTGCCACATCGCACTCCTCAGATTGACAGCTTCTTGACGCGCTTGCCGCCATATAGCAGGTTTACGATGGCACGCGTACCAACAATCGCGGTAAACATCGACGTTGCCACACCGATACCGGTAGTAATCGCGAACCCTTTAATTGCCCCGGTTCCCACTGCGTACAGGATGATGACTTTGATCAAAGTGGTGATGTTCGCATCGAAGATGGAACTGAATGCACCGCGATAACCTTCATCAATTGCCTGCTGAACAGTACGCCCGTTGCTCAACTCTTCTTTAATACGTTCGTTGATCAGTACGTTCGCATCGACCGCCACCGCAAGGGTTAAGACGATACCCGCGATACCTGGCATACTCAGCGTTGCACCTGGCAACAGTGACATAATACCGACGATCAAGATCAGGTTGGCAACCAGAGCACTGGTCGCAATCAGACCAAACTTCTTATAGAAGAGGATCATGAACAGAATAGAAACCAGCAGACCAGCGAGACACGCTTCCAGCCCCTGTTCAATGTTCTGCATACCCAGAGTCGGGCCAATGGTACGTTCTTCAACAATCTGAATTGGCGCGATCAGTGCACCAGCACGCAGCAGCAGTGACAGCTGACGGGCTTCGTTCGGGTTGTTGATGCCAGTGATACGGAAGCTGTTACCCAGACGAGACTGGATATTAGCGATGTTAATCACCTCTTCCTGCTTAACCAGTACAGCACGACCGTTTGCGTCTTTCTTACCGCTGTCTTTGTACTCCACAAACAGGGTCGCCATCGGTTTACCGATGTTGTCCTTAGTGAAGTTAGACATGATGTTGCCACCTGCGCTGTCGAGCGAGATGTTAACCTGCGGTTGGTTGTATTCGTCCTGGCTGGAAGTGGAGTCGGTGATATGGTCACCGGTCAGGATCACGCGTTTGTACAGCACAACCGGCTGACCTTCGCGGGTCTGTTTCACTTCAGAGTCACCCGGTACGCGGCCAGACGCAGCAGCGGCCTGGTCAACGTTGGTGTTTACCAGACGGAATTCCAGCGTTGCCGTCGCGCCCAGAATCTCTTTCGCGCGAGCGGTATCCTGGATACCCGGCAGTTCAACAACGATACGGTCAGCGCCCTGGCGCTGTACCACAGGCTCAGCAACACCAAGCTGGTTTACACGGTTACGCAGAATATTGATGTTCTGCTGCACCGCATATTCACGCGCTTCGCTCAGACGTGCATCGCTCATTACCGCACGCAGCTGGTTGCTGCCCTGACTGCTAATCACCAGATCAGGATGACGCTTGCTCAGATACGCAATGGCTTCATCACGCGCATTAGAGTCACGGAAGGTGATGCTCAGGCCGTAGTTGTTTTCTTTACGAACGGTGGTATACGGGATGCCTTTTTCGCGCAGGTCGCTGCGCAGGCTATCGATATTTTGTTCCTGGAGCTTGCCAAGCGCGGTGTCCATATCCACTTCCATCAGGAAGTGAACGCCGCCACGCAGGTCAAGACCGAGCTTCATCGGCTCAGCGTGAATAGCTGCCAGCCAGCGCGGCGTTGCCGGGGCAAGGTTAAGCGCCACGACGTATTTGTCACCCATAACGCCCATTAATGCTTCACGAGCGCGCAGTTGGGTGTCAGTGGAGTCGAAGCGCGCAAGAATAGCGCCCTCTTCCAGTGCCACAGACTTAGCAGTTATTTTTTCTTCTTGTAACGTTTTCTGGACCTGGATCAGCGTTTGCTCACTGGCGGCGACTCCGCGCGCACCAGTGATCTGAACAGCCGGATCCTCACCAAACAGGTTGGGAAGCGCATACAGCAGACCGATGACAATCACCACGATCAGCATGACGTACTTCCACAAAGGATAACGGTTTAACACGGCAATTCCCTTAGGGAAAAATTTTAATTACAGCGCCTTCATGGTGCCTTTCGGCAGAACGGCAGCTACGAAGTCACGTTTAATAACTACTTCAGTGGTGTCATTCAGCGCGATAGCAATGTAGCCGTTTTCCGCTACTTTGGTTACGCGACCAACCAGGCCACCGTTCGTCAGCACTTCATCACCTTTAGCAATGGAGTCCATCAGCTTTTTGTGTTCTTTGGTGCGCTTCTGCTGTGGGCGCAGGATCATGAAATAGAAAATCAGACCGAATACCACCAGCATCAAAATCAAAGACATCGGGCTACCTTGTGCCGGAGCACCCGTTGCCGCTACCGCATCAGAAATAAAAAAGCTCATTAAATTTCCCTCATTATTAATATTAATCAACGTTCAAAGGTGGTACTTCTCGCCCCTGACGCTGGTAAAAATCAGCTACGAAGCTCTCTAATTTACCCTCTTCAATAGCCTTGCGTAAACCCGCCATCAAACGCTGGTAGTAACGAAGGTTATGAATGGTGTTGAGTCGCGCACCTAATATTTCGTTGCAACGGTCGAGATGATGCAAGTAGGCACGTGAATAATTGCGACAGGTGTAGCAATCACACTCAGGATCGAGCGGCCCTGTGTCGCTCTTATACTTCGCATTGCGGATTTTCACCACGCCATCGGTCACGAACAGATGACCGTTACGCGCATTACGTGTTGGCATTACGCAGTCAAACATATCGATACCGCGACGCACGCCTTCAACCAGATCTTCCGGTTTACCCACGCCCATCAGGTAACGCGGTTTGTCTGCCGGTATTTGCGGGCACACATGCTCCAGAATGCGGTGCATATCTGCTTTCGGCTCACCCACAGCCAGACCGCCGACAGCGTAGCCATCAAAACCGATATCTACCAGACCTTTAACAGAGATATCACGTAAATCTTCGTAAACGCTACCCTGAATGATACCAAACAGCGCATTTTTGTTACCGAGGCTATCAAAACGCTCACGGCTACGCTTCGCCCAACGCAGAGACATCTCCATCGAACGTTTAGCGTAATCCCAGTCAGCAGGATACGGCGTACACTCGTCAAAAATCATGACGATATCTGAACCAAGATCGTACTGAATCTCCATCGATTTTTCGGGATCGAGGAAAATCGGATCGCCGTTGATCGGGTTACGGAAGTGTACGCCCTGTTCGGTGATTTTACGGATATCGCCAAGGCTGAAGACCTGGAAACCACCGGAATCGGTGAGGATTGGGCCTTTCCATTGCATGAAATCGTGCAGATCGCCATGCAGTTTCATGATTTCCTGACCTGGGCGTAACCACAGGTGGAAAGTGTTACCAAGGATAATCTGTGCGCCGGTCGCTTCAACTTCTTCCGGCGTCATCCCTTTTACGGTGCCGTAGGTGCCAACAGGCATAAAACAAGGCGTTTCCACTACGCCACGATCGAAGACCAGGCGACCACGGCGTGCGCGACCGTCGGTGGTATCCAGTTCAAATTTCATTTTTTCTCCACTACGTCAGAAAAACAGTCCAACGTTTAAACCAGCGCCGCAGAATTACTCCCCGACGCGCTCATTAATTGCCTGCGGATTGTACGTGATAAACATCGCATCACCGTAACTAAAAAAGCGATATTTCTCTTCTACCGCCGCTTTATAGGCGTTCATCGTGTGTTGATAACCGGCAAATGCCGAAACCAGCATAATCAGCGTCGACTCTGGCAAGTGAAAGTTCGTCACCAGTGCATCGACCACTTTGTACTGGAAACCCGGATAGATAAAAATTTGAGTATCGTCGAAGAACGGTTCGATGAGATCGTTTTTCGCCGCCTGAGCCGCGCTTTCCAGCGAACGTACTGAGGTGGTGCCAACCGCAATCACCCGGTTACCGCGCGCTTTCGCCGCTAGTACCGCATCAACCACCTCCTGCGGCACTTCAGCGTATTCCGAGTGCATGATGTGATCTTCAATGGTGTCGACGCGCACCGGCTGGAAGGTGCCCGCACCAACGTGCAAGGTCACAAATGCCATCTCCACGCCTTTGGCGCGCAATTTTTCAAGCAACGGTTCGTCAAAATGCAGTCCAGCGGTCGGCGCTGCTACCGCGCCAGGTTTTTCGCTATAAACCGTTTGATAAAGTTCGCGGTCGGCATCTTCGTCTGGACGGTCGATGTACGGAGGCAACGGCATATGACCGATGCTGTTGAGAATATCCAGTACCGAGCGGTCATCATTAAATTCGACTTCAAACAATGCGCCGTGGCGGGCTGTCATTGTTGCTTTAATGCTTTCGTCATCGCCCAGCAGCAGTTCAGTGCCTGGTTTTGGTGCTTTCGAGGCGCGAATATGCGCAAGAATGCGTTTGTCGTCGAGCATCCGCTCAACCAGTACTTCAATCTTGCCGCCGCTGGCTTTACGCCCAAACAGGCGTGCCGGGATCACGCGGGTATTGTTAAAAACCAGAAGATCGCCGGGGTTGAGCTTATCGAGTAAATCGGTGAAAGTACCGTGCGTCAGCGCGCCCGTTGGCCCGTCCAGCGACAGTAAACGACAGCTACTGCGTTCAGGCATGGGATAGTGGGCAATCAGGGATTCGGGCAATTCAAAGGAGAAATCGGTAACGCGCATGACACTGACTCAGACTAAAATAAGAGGCGGGTAGTCTAGTGCCGGGGCGCTCTCCCTGCAACCTTTACCCCCATTTGGATAGAATATAATCGATGAATTTTTTAGCTCACCTGCATTTAGCCCATCTCGCTGAAAGCTCGCTTTCTGGCAACTTACTGGCAGATTTCGTTCGCGGAAACCCCGATGAAATTTATCCACCCGACGTCGTGGCTGGTATTCATATGCATCGGCGAATCGACGTATTAACCGACAATCTGCCGGAAGTCCGCGAAGCGCGGGAGTGGTTTCGTAGTGAAACCCGCCGGGTTGCGCCTATCACGCTGGATGTCATGTGGGATCATTTTCTTTCCCGCCACTGGTCGCAGCTGTCACCCAATTTTCCGCTAGAGGAATTTGTCTGTTATGCCCGCGAACAAGTGATGACGATTTTACCGGACTCCCCACCACGCTTTATCAATCTGAACAACTACTTATGGTCAGAGCAGTGGCTGGTGCGTTATCGCGATATGGATTTCATCCAGAGCGTGTTAAACGGTATGGCAAGCCGTCGTCCACGCCTGGATGCCCTGCGTGACTCCTGGTACGATTTAGACGCCCATTACGATGCCCTTGAAACCCGCTTCTGGCAGTTTTATCCCCGGATGATGGCGCAGGCGTCGAACAAGACGTTATAAGGCGTTAATTCATCCACACCGTCGCCGATATCGCAGGCAATGTCAAAATGCCATCCGCCAGTTGCCCGTGACCTTCTTTACGTTGCCATTGCGCGACATTAAGCAACGGCGATGCGGGCAGCACTACTTCACAGGCGTCGCCACGGTTGATCGCCACCAGCACACGCTGCTGATTTAGCACGCGCACAAACACCACCACGTTATCTTCCGCGTACAGCACCTGACAGCCACCGCGACGCAGTGCCTGGCTCTTCTTACGCAGCGCAATCATTCGCTGATACAGCGAAAATAGCTCCGCATCTTGTTTTTCCGACTGCCACGGGAATGGCTTACGGCAAAATGGATCGTTATTACCATCCAGCCCCACTTCATCACCGTAATAAATACAGGGCACGCCAGGCCAGGTGAGCAGCCAGACCACCGCCAGCGGCAGGCGTGCAACATCCCGACCAAGCAGCGTTTTAAATCGCGCAGTATCGTGGCTATCGAGCTGGTTAAACATACGCAATTGCTGTTGATGAGAAAGACCGGCGCGGTAATTATCCATCCAGGCCATACAGGTTCGTGCGTCAATCTGCTGCGGATCGTAAGAGATGTCGGTATTGGCGAGAAATCCCCACAACGGGAAAGTAAAGCCGCGATAGTTCATGGCCGCATCTTCCACATCAGCCTGCAACCATTGCCGCGCATCGCCAAAATGCTCGCCAACAATATAGGCTTCCGGCAGGGTTTCTTTCGCCGCTTCGGTGATCCCGGCGACATGCTGCAAATTATTGCGCGCCCCACCCGCTTCCCCCAGCATATGCACCACATCCAGCCGCCAACCGTCTATATTCCACGGTGCTTTCAGCCAGTGGCGGACAATGCTGTCTTCGCCGCGATAAATTTCATTAACCAGACTTTCCGACTGATAATCCAGCTTTGGCAGGCTGGCATAGCCCAGCCAGTCGAGCGCCGTGCCATCATCACTAAACGAGTACCAGTCACGCCAGGGCGATTCGGGGTTGTGACAAGCGCCCCCCGCCCCTCGATTATGCCTGTCAAACCAGGCATGGGAATCGCCACTGTGGTTAAACACGCCGTCCAGTACCAGCCGCATTCCCTGTTGCTGTGTATTGTGGCGTAAGCGCAGCAATGCTCCGTCGCCGCCAAACTGCGGGTCAACGTGGCGATAATCTTCGGTATCGTATTTATGCACGCTGGGAGCTTTGAACACCGGATTGAGATACAGCGCCGTCACGCCGAGTTTTTTCAGATACGGCAGTTTTTCGCTGATTCCGTCCAGATCTCCGCCATAAAACGTTGAGCCCCCAGCCTGTGCTGTGACCGGTTCATCCCAGTCGCGCAGGATAATCTCTCGCCCGGCAGCATGATGGTAATAGACATGATCCTGCCCGGCTTCGCGTGGCAAACTACGGGCAAAACGATCCGGGAAGATCTGATAAAAAATCTGGTCTGCGACCCATTGTGGTCCAATATCTGGCACATCAACAGCAAACTGTTCCAGCCGCGCCGGCGGTATTTGGCTAAAACCTTGCGGCGAAAACCATCGCTGGCGATCGTGCCACAGCAATTTGAAACTATATCGCCGCCGAGGTTGTCCGGTGGAGAGATCGACAGCCGCCCGCCATGCCGTTACGCCAGGCTGTGGCTGACTGCGCAGTTTGTGCATCGGTACTGACGTTTCTTCGTTATCGTTTTCCGTGCGCAGCATAATGCGCTGCGGCGGTTCTTCACCCGTCAACCACAGTGTAATAAGCAGTTGATCTTTGCTTTGCTTAACAAATGGGGGCACCGGCAGGTGCCATGCATTCAACATCATAATTCCCCTGTGATGAAAATCTGATCACATTGCCATAGCCTACAGCAGGATCACTCATCGTCTGAAGGATATTTGGGGGAGGAGGTCGGGGGCGGATAACTTTCGGAATAACCGGTTCAGGATATACCCTGAACCGGCTTACAAACGAGGGAATTAGTGGTTTTCAGCCAACTGGCGGTCATGGCGGCGTTTAAACATCCAGCCAATCAACAGCAGAACAATCCACGCGAAACCAACGTACAGAGAGATTCGTGTTTCAGGGTGATAACCGATCAGCCCGATGATAAAGACCAGGAAAATCAGCCCCGTGATAGTCGTTGCCACCCCGCCAGGTACTTTGAATTTCAGCGCCTTAACTTCTTCCGGCGGTAGACGGCGACGGAAGGCAATCTGCGACAGCAAAATCATAATCCACACCCACACCGTAGCAAAGGTTGCCAGTGAGGCGATCACCAGGAAGACGTTTTCCGGCATGATGTAGTTCAGATACACCGCGAACAGTAGCGCAGTGGTCATCACCAGCACAGTTACCCACGGAATACCGCGACGCGAGGTTTTGCTGAAGATTTTCGGTGCGCTGCCCTGCTCTGCCATGCCGTGCAACATACGACCTACGCCAAACACGTCACTGTTAATTGCCGACAGTGAGGCCGTCAGCACAACGAAGTTAAGAATGCTGGCGGCAAAGGTAATCCCCATATGCTGGAACGTCAGCACGAACGGGCTACCGGCAGTGCCAACCTGATTCCACGGGTAAATAGACATAATGACGAATAGCGTACCGACGTAGAACACCAGAATACGCATCGGCACTGAGTTAATCGCGCGCGGAATGGATTTCTCTGGCTCTTTTGCTTCACCGGCGGTAATCCCGATAATTTCGATCCCACCATAGGCAAACATCACCATTTGTAACGACATCACCATGCCAAGCCAGCCGTTACTGAAGAAGCCACCGTTGCTCCACAGGTTATGGATACCCGTCGGTTGCCCGCCGTTGCCAATCCCCCAGATGATGATACCGAAACCGGCGACAATCATGATGATAATGGTGGCAACTTTAAAGAATGAGAACCAGAACTCCAGCTCGCCGAACACTTTCACGCTCATCAGGTTGATGGCGCAAATAATCAGCACCACGCTCAACACCCAAATCCAGTGCGGCACCGTCGGGAACCAGACGCCCATATAGATACCGAAAGCGGTCACATCGGCGATGGCGACAATAAGGATTTCAAAGCAGTAGGTCCAGCCGGTGATATAACCTGCCAGCGGACCGAGGTTTTCCTGCGCATAACGCGAGAAAGAGCTGGCAGCCGGGTTATGTACCGACATTTCCCCCAGCGCACGCATAATGATATATGCCGCGACCCCGCCAATAATATAGGCCAACAACACGCTCGGACCGGCCATTTTGATGGCGTCTGCCGAACCGTAAAACAGCCCGGTGCCGATTGCTGACCCCAGTGCCATAAAGCGTATGTGTCGGGTACTTAGCCCACGCTTTAGCTTGTTCTTACTTTCCATCAATTCCTAACCCATCAACACAATAAAAAAACCACGGGGCATCGCAGCCCCGTGGTTAAAACAAATTTTCAGTGATTTAGTGGGCGCTGGAGGTCACCTGACGACCTGCCGCGCGATCCCAGATAATGGCCAGAACCACCATCACCACTGTTGGCATTAACCACGCCAGACCTTGTTCGGCCAGCGGTAAACGCTGCGCCCAGGACGGTAAGATATCGCTGAATGCAGATGCTTTGATCCCGTCGAGAATACCAAAAAGCAGGCTGATAAACATCGGCGGAGCAATCACGCGGGACGAATTATGCCACCATGAGCGTGTAAAACTTAATACAACCAGTGCGATACACGGCGGATAAATGGCAGTCAGCACCGGTACAGAGATCTGAATCAATTGGCTCAAACCGAGGTTAGACACCACCATCGAGAAGCCGCCGAGGATAAATACCAGCGTACGGTAAGAGAGTGGTACGTACTGGGCAAAGAACTCTGCGCAGGCGCAGGTCAGGCCAACCGCCGTTACCAGGCAGGCGATGAAGATTAACGCCGCCAGCAGGAAGCTACCGCCGCCGCCAAAGGTGTGTTGAACATAAGCGTGCAGAATAGCCGCACCGTTTGCTGACTGATCAACCAGAGACGCACTATCTGAACCCAGACGGAACAGCGCCAGGTAAAGCAGAGTCAGACCGACACCCGCCATCAGGCCAGCCCAGACGGTATAACGGGTCAGCAGACGCGCTTCGGTAACGCCACGAGAACGCGCCGCGTTAACAATAACGATACCAAACACCATTGCGCCCAGCGTATCCATTGTCAGATAGCCGTTGACGAAGCCGTTAGAAAATGCAGCGTTTTGATAAGCCTCAGTCGCCGTGCTGATAGAACCCGCAGGCCAGACAATCGCGGCAACTGACAGGATGACCAGCGCGATAATTTTCAGCGGCGCAAGGAAGTTGCCCACGGTATCCAGCAGTTTGCCCGGATAGAGCGAAACCAGAATAACGATAGCGAAATAGACCAGACTGTAGATAAACAGCGGCAGCGCGGAGTCACCCGTCAGCGGCGCAATCCCCACTTCAAAGGAGACGGTGGCTGTACGCGGCGTGGCGAACAGCGGCCCCACAGCCAGGTAGCAAACCGTTGCCAGCAGTACGCCTGCGACTTTACCGATTGGCGTGCTGAGACTGTCAACACCGCCGCCAACTTTCGCCAGCGCCACTACCGTTAATACCGGCAGACCAACGGCAGTAATAAGGAAGCCGAATGCCGCAGTCCAGACGTGTTCGCCTGCCTGCAAGCCGACCATAGGAGGGAAAATAATGTTACCTGCGCCGACGAACAACGCAAATGTCATAAAGCCCAGAGCGATGATATCGCGCGATCTTAATTGATGGGTCATAAATCATACTGCCTGTGGATGTGGTGTTGTAACGTTAAATTTTTGTGCCAATCCCTGGGGATGATACAGCGGTATATTTAAACAATTTTAGCGGGAAATACTCCCAACCAGGCGCGGCGAAGAATAGTTTTTCGATTTACCGCGTGAATGCAGTCAGTATGACAGCACCTGAAGCGCAATTTAAACGCTTATAACGTTTTAAAGCAAGAAGGGATCTAAAAACCAGAGGGATATAACGATAAGAAATCACCAACCAGTATAAAACACTATTTCCGTGAAAAAGATATGGCTTATCATGCGAACAAAAAATCACCAGACGTTGTAAAAATTTAGCGTCCATCTTTTGACTGCAAAGAAAAAAAGCCAGCATCGGCTGGCTTATGGCAACAAAAAATGACAAAGGCAGATTAATTGCTGTTTTTGGCAATTAAACGTTCCGGCAGAACAAAACTGAAACGCGTACCTTTACCTACCGTACTCTCAATATGCAGGCGGCTTTCGTGATGATTCACCGCATGTTTAACAATTGCTAACCCCAGCCCACTACCGCCTGTTTGTCGGGAACGCGCTTTGTCTACACGATAAAAACGCTCGGTCAGGCGCGGTATATGCTCCGGTGCGATACCCGGTCCGTTATCTTCAACGCTAAATTCAGCACCGTGCGGCACTCGCTGCCAGCGTACAGTGATATGCGTACCTTCCGGCGTATGATTCACGGCGTTATAGACCAGGTTCGAAATCGCGCTGCGAAGCTGATCTTCATTGCCAGACACCTTGAGATCGTTATCGATTTCAAAGGTAAATGTCTGTTTTTTCTGACTCAGAGTCTGAGCCTCGCGCTCAACAACGCGCAGCATCATCGGCACATCAACCTTTTCATTGAGCAACTGCGTCGGTGCAGCTTCAATTTTCGACAGCGTCAGCAACTGCTTCACCAGCCCTTCCATCCGCTGAGTCTGCTCGCGCATGGTGTGCAACGCTTTTTCGCGTACCGCGCCTTCCAGCGGTTGCTCATCCATCATCTCCAGGTAACCCTGTAACACCGTCAATGGCGTACGTAACTCATGGCTCACGTTGGCAAAAAAGTTACGCCGCGCACCTTCCAGTTGATGCATTTGCGTGACATCACGCGCCACCATCAGCAACTGTTTATGGGTATAAGGCATGACGCGAATTTCCAGATGCCGCCCGGTGTTGAGCACCAGATTGAGCGGGCGAGAAAAATCACGCGTTTTCAGATATTGCGTAAACTCCGGGTAACGCAGCAGGTTAAGGATATTCTGCCCGTTATCGTCCGGCCAGCGCAGGCCTAGAATCTGTTGCGCCAGTCCGTTACACCAGAAAATACCGCCCTCTTCTGTGGTCAGAACCACCGCATCGGGCAGCGACTCCGCACCGCTACGAAAACGTTTAATCAGATTGCCCAGTTCGCGGCGGCGTTTTTTATTTCGCAGCTGCATCTGGTGTAAGCCATACAGCAGCGGTTCCCAGCTACCACGCCCCGGTGGCGGTGTCATACTGCGATCTACCCACAGCCACCATGAAAGGCGCAATAAATTCCAGAAATGCCAGATAAGCAGTCCTGTTACCGATGCCAGCAAAAACCAGGGCAGGTAACCAAAAAATGCACCCAGGATGAAAGCCGGGAGGCAGCAAAGTAGCAGCTCCAGCACCAGCCTTTTCCACGACAGCCGTTCCAGCACGTAAGATACTCCAGTTATGAAATCATAAGCCCTGCTCTGCGTCCGATGAGCAAGGCGTTAAAAGCGGGTTGAAAAACGATATCCTGTACCGCGCACGGTCTGCACCATGCGGTCATGCCCGCCGGGTTCCAGTGCTTTACGCAGGCGACGAATGTGGACATCGACCGTACGATCCTCCACATACACGTTGGTTCCCCAGACGTGGTTTAACAACTGCTCTCGGCTGTACACGCGCTCGGGATGCGTCATAAAAAAGTGCAGCAGTTTAAATTCGGTCGGCCCCATCTCCAGCGGTTCTTCGCCCGCCATCACCCGGTGAGAAGTTGGATCGAGACTTAGCCCCTGCATCTCGATCACCTCTTCCACCGCCATTGGCGAAATACGGCGCATTACCGCTTTGATTCGCGCCACCAGCTCCTTCGGAGAAAACGGCTTGGTGATATAGTCATCCGCACCGGTTTCAAGGCCGCGCACGCGATCTTCTTCTTCCCCTCTGGCGGTCAGCATCACCACCGGAATATCCCGGGTCATCGACTCGCGCTTGAGATGTTTGATGAACTGGATACCGGAGCCGCCGGGTAACATCCAGTCGAGGAGAATCAAATCCGGCCAGGGTTCATTCAGTTGATTCACAGCACTGTCATAATCTTCCGCTTCGACCGGCTGAAAGCCATTTTGCTCGAGCACGAAGCAGACCATTTCGCGAATTGGAGCTTCATCTTCTACGACCAGAATACGTCTCGCCATGATTTGCCCTGTTGTAATAAATAGGTTGCGATCATTAATGCGACGCCATTATGCGTCAGATTTATGACAGATTTATGAAAAGCGCGTCGCACATATCTTCAGGTTATTGATTTCCGTGGCGCAGAAAAAAGCAAATGACACATCTGTTTGGGTATAATCGCGCCCATGCTTTTTCGCCAGGGAATCGTTATGCGCATCCTTCACACCTCAGACTGGCATCTCGGCCAGAATTTCTACAGTAAAAGCCGCGAAGCTGAACATCAGGCTTTTCTTGACTGGCTGCTGGAGACAGCACAAAACCATCAGGTGGATGCGATTATTGTTGCCGGTGATGTTTTCGATACCGGCTCGCCGCCCAGTTACGCCCGCACGTTATACAACCGTTTTGTTGTCAATTTACAGCAAACTGGCTGTCATCTGGTGGTACTGGCGGGAAACCATGACTCGGTCGCCACGCTGAATGAATCGCGCGATATCATGGCGTTCCTCAATACTACCGTCGTCGCCAGTGCCGGACATGCGCCGCAAATCTTGCCTCGTCGCGACGGGATACCGGGCGCAGTACTGTGCCCCATTCCTTTTTTACGCCCGCGTGACATTATTACCAGCCAGGCGGGGCTTAACGGCATTGAAAAACAGCAGCATTTGCTGGCAGCAATCACCGATTATTATCAACAACACTATGCAGATGCCTGCAAGCTGCGCGGCGATCAACCTCTGCCCATCATCGCCACGGGGCATTTAACGACCGTGGGTGCCAGTAAAAGTGACGCCGTGCGTGACATCTATATTGGCACGCTGGACGCGTTTCCGGCACAAAACTTTCCGCCAGCCGACTACATCGCACTCGGGCATATTCACCGCGCGCAGATTATTGGCGGCATGGAACATGTTCGCTATTGCGGTTCCCCCATTCCACTGAGTTTTGATGAATGCGGTAAGAGTAAATATGTCCATCTGGTGACTTTTTCAAACGGCAAATTAGAGAGCGTGGAAAACCTGAACGTACCGGTAACGCAACCGATGGCGGTGCTGAAAGGCGATTTGGCGTCGATTACCGAACAGCTTGAACAATGGCGCGATGTGCCACAGGAGCCACCTGTCTGGCTGGATATCGAAATCACTACCGATGAGTACCTGCATGATATTCAGCGCAAAATCCAGGCATTAACCGAATCATTGCCTGTCGAAGTATTGCTGGTACGCCGGAGTCGTGAACAGCGCGAGCGTGTGTTAGCCAGCCAACAGCGTGAAACCCTCAGCGAACTCAGCGTCGAAGAGGTGTTCAATCGCCGTCTGGCACTGGAAGAACTTGATGAATCGCAGCAGCAACGTCTGCAGCATCTTTTCGCCACGACGTTGCATAGCCTCGCCGGAGAACACGAAGCATGAAAATTCTCAGCCTGCGCCTGAAAAACCTGAATTCATTAAAAGGCGAATGGAAGATTGATTTCACCCGCGAGCCGTTCGCCAGCAACGGTCTGTTTGCGATTACCGGCCCAACCGGCGCGGGGAAAACCACGTTGCTCGATGCCATCTGCCTGGCGCTGTATCACGAAACTCCGCGCCTCTCCAACGTTTCGCAATCGCAAAATGATCTGATGACCCGCGATACCGCCGAATGTCTGGCGGAAGTGGAGTTTGAAGTCAAAGGTGAAGCGTACCGCGCATTCTGGAGCCAGAATCGGGCACGTAACCAGCCGGACGGTAATTTGCAGGTGCCGCGCGTAGAGCTGGCGCGTTGTGCAGACGGCAAAATCCTCGCCGATAAAGTGAAAGATAAGCTGGAATTAACGGCGACGTTAACCGGACTGGATTACGGGCGTTTCACCCGTTCGATGCTGCTTTCGCAGGGGCAATTTGCTGCCTTCCTGAATGCCAAACCGAAAGAGCGCGCGGAATTGCTGGAGGAGTTAACCGGCACCGAAATTTACGGGCAAATCTCCGCGATGGTTTTTGAACAGCATAAATCGGCTCGCACTGAACTGGAGAAGCTGCAAGCGCAGGCCAGCGGCGTCGCATTATTAGCGCCAGAACAGGTGCAATCGCTGACAGAAAGTTTGCAGGTACTCACTGACGAAGAAAAACAGTTACTCGCCACACAGCAGCAAGAACAACAATCGCTTAACTGGTTAACGCGTCTGGATGAATTGCAAAAAGACGCCAGCCGCCGTCAGCAGGCACTGCAACAGGCGTTAGCCGAGGAAGAAAAAGCGCAACCTCAACTGGCGGCGCTCAGTCTGGCACAACCCGCACGAAATCTTCGTCCGCACTGGGAACGTATTGCAGAACACAATACGGCGCTGGCGCATACTCGCCAGCAGATTGAAGAAGTAAATACTCGCTTACATCGCACAATGGCGCTTCGCGCAAGCATTTGTCACCACGCGGCGAAGCAGTCGGCAGAATTACAACAGCAGCAACAAAATCTGAATGCGTGGTTACAGGAACACGACCGCTTCCGGCAGTGGAACAACGAACTGGCGGGTTGGCGTGCGCAGTTCGCCCAACAGGCCAGCGATCGCAAGCATCTGCGGCAATGGCAACAGCAATTAACCCATGCAGAGCAAAAACTTAATGCCCTTCCGGCGATCTCTTTAACTTTAACCGCCGCCGAAGTTGCCGCTGCGCAGGCACAACATGCCGAACAACGTCCGCTGCGTCAGCGCCTGATCGCGCTACATGGGCAGATTGTTCCCCAGCAAAAACGCCTGGCGCAGCTACAGGCCGCTATCCAGAGCGTTACGCAGGAACAGACACAACGTAACGCCGCGCTCACTGAAATGCGCCAACGTTATAAAGAGAAGACGCAACAGCTTGCCGATGTCAAAACCATTTGCGAGCAGGAAGCACGCATTAAAACGCTGGAAGCCCAGCGAGCGCAATTACAGGCAGGTCAGCCTTGTCCGCTTTGTGGTTCCACCAGCCACCCGGCGGTCGAGGCGTATCAGGCGCTGGAACCGGGGGTTAATCAGTCTCGATTACTGGCGCTGGAAAATGAAGTTAAAAAGCTCGGTGAAGAAGGCGCGGCGCTACGTGGGCAACTGGACGCCTTAACGAAGCAGCTTCAGAGGGATGAGAACGAAGCACAAAGCCTCCGACAAGATGAGCAAGCACTTACTCAGGAATGGCATACACTAACTGCCAGCCTCAGTATCACCTTGCAGCCGCAGGATGATATTCAACCATGGCTTGCCACCCAGGAAGAGCATGAAAAGCAACTGCAATTACTCAATCAGCGTCATGAATTGCAGGAACAAATTGCCGCGCACAATCAGCAAATTGTCCAGTATCAACAACAGATTGAGCAACGCCACCAGCAACTCTCTGCGGCGTTAACGGGTTACGCGCTGGTACTGCCACAAGAAGATGAAGAAGAGAGCTGGTTGGCAACACGTCAGCAAGAAGCGCAGAGCTGGCAGCAGCGCCAGAACGAATTAACCGAGCTGCAAAACCGTATTCAGCAGCTGACGCCGATTCTGGACACATTGCCGCAAAATGATGAACTGCCACACAGCGAAGCTACTGTGACGCTGGAAAACTGGCGGCAAGTTCATGAGCAATGTCTCGCGTTGCAAAGCCAGCGGCAAACCTTGCAGCAACAAGAAGTTCTGGCGGCGCAAAGTCTGCAAAAAGCCCAGGCGCAGTTTGACACCGCGCTACAGGCCAGCGTCTTTGACGATCAGCGGGCGTTCCTTGCGGCGCTAATGGATGAACAGACTCTAACGCAACTGGAACAGCTCAAGCAGAATCTGGAAAACCAGCGTCGTCAGGCGCAAACGCTGGCAACTCAGACAACAGAAACGCTGGCACAGCATCAGCAACACCGGCCCGATGGGTTGGATCTCACTGTGACGGCAGAACAGATTCAACAAGAGTTAGCGCAAACTAACCAAAAGTTGCGTGAAAACACCACGAGTCAGGGCGAAATTCGCCAGCAGTTGAAACAGGATGCAGACAACCGTCAGCAACAACAAACCTTAATGCAGCAAATTGCCCAGACAACACAGCAGGTTGAAGACTGGGGTTATCTCAATTCGCTGATTGGCTCCAAAGAGGGCGATAAATTCCGTAAGTTTGCCCAGGGGCTGACGCTGGATAATTTAGTCCATCTCGCTAATCAGCAACTTACCCGGCTGCACGGGCGCTATCTGTTACAGCGCAAAGCCAGCGAGGCGCTGGAAGTCGAGGTTGTTGATACCTGGCAGGCAGATGCGGTACGCGATACCCGTACCCTTTCCGGCGGCGAAAGTTTCCTCGTCAGTCTGGCGCTGGCGCTGGCGCTTTCGGATCTGGTCAGCCATAAAACACGTATTGACTCGCTGTTCCTTGATGAAGGTTTTGGCACGCTGGATAGCGAAACGCTGGATACCGCCCTTGATGCGCTGGATGCCCTGAACGCCAGTGGCAAAACCATCGGTGTGATTAGCCACGTAGAAGCGATGAAAGAGCGTATTCCGGTGCAGATCAAAGTGAAAAAGATCAACGGCCTGGGCTACAGCAAACTGGAAAGTACGTTTGCAGTGAAATAACTATTCAGCAGGATAATGAATACAGAGGGGCGAATTATCTCTTGGCCTTGCTGGTCGTTATCCTGCAAGCTATCACTTTATTGGCTACGGTGATTGGTAGCTGTTCTGGTGGTTGTGATGGTGGTATGAAAAAAGTTATTTTATCTTTGGCTCTGGGCACGTTTGGTTTGGGGATGGCCGAATTTGGCATTATGGGCGTGCTCACGGAGCTGGCGCATAACGTAGGAATTTCGATTCCTGCCGCCGGGCATATGATCTCGTATTATGCGCTGGGGGTGGTGGTCGGTGCGCCAATCATCGCACTCTTTTCCAGCCGCTACTCACTCAAACATATCTTGTTGTTTCTGGTGACCTTGTGCGTCATCGGTAACGCCATGTTCACGCTCTCTTCGTCTTACCTGATGCTCGCCATTGGTCGCCTGGTTTCCGGCTTTCCGCATGGCGCGTTTTTTGGCGTCGGCGCGATTGTGTTATCGAAAATTATCAAGCCCGGCAAAGTCACCGCTGCCGTGGCGGGTATGGTTTCAGGGATGACGGTCGCCAATCTGCTGGGCATTCCGCTGGGAACCTATTTAAGTCAGGAATTTAGCTGGCGCTACACTTTTTTATTGATCGCTGTTTTTAATATTGCGGTGATGGCATCAGTTTATTTTTGGGTGCCAGATATTCGCGACGAGGCGAAAGGAAAGCTGCGCGAACAATTTCACTTTTTGCGTAGCCCCGCACCGTGGTTAATTTTTGCCGCTACGATGTTTGGCAATGCAGGTGTATTTGCCTGGTTCAGCTACGTAAAACCTTACATGATGTTTATCTCCGGTTTTTCGGAAACGGCGATGACGTTTATTATGATGTTAGTTGGGCTGGGGATGGTTCTGGGAAATATTCTAAGTGGACGTATTTCAGGACGTTACTCGCCTTTGCGTATTGCAGCAATGACGGATTTCATTATTGTGCTGGCGTTGCTGATGCTTTTTTTCTTCGGCGGAATGAAAACAACGTCGCTTATTTTTGCTTTTATTTGTTGCGCAGGGTTATTTGCCCTTTCGGCGCCGCTGCAAATATTGTTACTGCAAAATGCCAAAGGCGGAGAATTATTAGGTGCCGCAGGCGGGCAAATAGCGTTTAACCTCGGTAGCGCCGTCGGCGCATATTGCGGTGGCATGATGCTGACGCTGGGGCTGGCGTATAATTACGTCGCTCTGCCAGCCGCCCTGCTCTCGTTTGCTGCGATGTCTTCGTTGCTGCTGTATGGTCGCTATAAGCGCCAGCAAGTGGCGGACAGTCCGGTGCTGGCGAAACCACTGGGGTAGGTTGCGTCACGGTACACAGTGCCGGATGCGGCGCGAGCGCCTTATCCGGCCATTTGTAGGCCTGATAAGACGCGGCAAGCGTCGCATCAGGCATGATGCACCAATTGCCTAATTTTTTACTCTTGCGGCCATAACCACGCGGCGCCGCGTACGCCGCTGGAATCACCGTGCTTCGCCTTGCGCACCGGCGTTTCACATTCACCGCCGAAGACAAATTGTTTAATCAACTGCGGAACTGTTTGATATAAACGGTCAACATTGCTCATCCCGCCCCCCAGCACAATCACATCCGGGTCGAGAATATTCACCACGTGTGCCAGCGACTTTGCCAGCCGCAGCTCATAGCGACGCAATGCCAGCTCTGCAACCGGATCGCTTTCTTCAACCAGGCGAATAATTTCACTGCCTTTCAGCGCATGTCCGCTCAACCGATGATAATCCGTCGCGAATCCAGTGCCCGAAATAAAGGTTTCAATACAACCTTGTTTACCGCAATAACAAGGGACTTCCTCGCGATAACGCAGTTCGTCTTCGTCCATCCACGGTAGCGGATTGTGTCCCCACTCGCCTGCCGTACCATTGCCGCCGATATGCGCCCGCCCATTGAATGCCACGCCCGCGCCGCATCCCGTGCCGATAATCACGGCAAATACCGTCTGCGCTCCCGCTGCCGCGCCATCTACTGCTTCTGAAACCGCCAGACAGTTGGCGTCATTTGCCAGCCGCACTTCCCGCTGCAACCTCGCGCTTAAGTCTTTATCGAATGGCTGACCGTTGAGCCAGGTTGAATTGGCATTCTTCACCACACCGGTGTAGGGCGAAATCGAACCTGGAATGCCCATACCTACCGTTCCGCGCTGCCCTGTCGCCTGCTCCGCCATATCAACCAACGTGGCGATCGTTTCAATAGTCTGCTGGTAATCATCACGCGGCGTGGGCAGACGATAGCGGTACAACTGCTCCCCTGCATCGCCCAGTGCAATCACTTCAGTTTTGGTGCCGCCTAAATCGATACCTATACGCACGGTACTCTCCTTATTTTTTTCAATATCAATAGCGTAGAGACGGACAACCGGATTGGCAATGCAAGGCCGCCGACAATTCGTTATCATGCCCGCTAAATTTAACGACAAGGCCGTGGAAATTATCATGCTGTGGTTCAAAAATTTAATGGTTTACCGTCTTAGCCGCGAGATTTCGCTGCGTGCAGAAGAGATGGAAAAACAGCTAGCCTCGATGGCATTTACCCCATGCGGCAGCCAGGACATGGCGAAGATGGGATGGGTTCCTCCGATGGGATCGCACAGCGATGCATTAACGCACGTTGCCAATGGTCAAATTGTTATCTGCGCGCGCAAAGAAGAAAAAATCCTCCCGTCTCCGGTGATTAAACAGGCGCTGGAAGCGAAAATCGCCAAACTGGAAGCGGAACAGGCGCGTAAGCTGAAGAAAACCGAAAAAGATTCGCTGAAAGATGAAGTGCTGCACTCTCTGTTGCCGCGCGCTTTCAGCCGCTTCAGCCAGACTATGATGTGGATCGACACGGTTAACGGGTTGATTATGGTGGACTGCGCCAGCGCCAAAAAAGCGGAAGATACGCTGGCACTGCTGCGTAAAAGCCTGGGGTCGTTACCGGTTGTGCCATTGACCATGGAAAACCCGATTGAACTGACGCTGACCGAATGGGTACGCTCCGGTAGCGCAGCGCAGGGTTTCCAGTTGCTTGATGAAGCCGAGCTGAAATCGCTGCTGGAAGATGGCGGCGTGATCCGCGCGAAGAAACAGGATCTGACCAGCGAAGAGATCACCAATCACATTGAAGCTGGAAAAGTGGTGACTAAACTGGCGCTCGACTGGCAGCAGCGCATTCAGTTTGTGATGTGTGATGATGGTTCGCTCAAACGCCTGAAATTCTGCGACGAACTGCGCGATCAAAACGAAGATATCGACCGAGAAGATTTCGCCCAGCGTTTTGATGCCGATTTCATCCTGATGACCGGTGAACTGGCAGCGTTAATTCAAAACCTGATCGAAGGATTGGGTGGCGAAGCACAGCGTTAATTGCTGATTTACCTTTAATGCCGGATGCGACGCCTGGCGCGTCTTATCCGGCGTACAAAGTCACACCTGACATTGATATAATCATTCGCGATTTTTAAGGCGACAACCGGTGTTTCCACTATTTTAAATTACGCACGGATAACTGATGCAATGAATTTGTAGACGGTTCGTCAAAATCAGTAATACAAGTTATCAACGCATTAATTTTATTAACAATCTTCGCTAAGACTTATATCAATTTTATATTTTATTTATATATCGACAATATAAAAACCAGCAGCCATTAGCGTTTATTATTACCAAAATAAAGAATATTTCAGAAAAATGCCCTCCCATTAAATGGGAAGGCGAGATATTACAGATAGCGGCACAAATAAGAGGTCGGTTCAGCAACTTGCAGATGGAACTCGCTGTGGCCGGGAACATTAAATACGGAGCCGGCTTCATACACTTGCCAGTCGGTCGCGTCAGGCAGTAACACATTCAGCGCCCCGCTGATTACTGTCATCTCTTCAGGCTCGGCGGTGCTGAAGGTGTATTCGCCTTCAACCATGACACCAACGCTGGCGCGACCAGTGCTGCTGCTGGAAAAGCCGATCGATTTCACTTTGCCGGAAAAGTACTCGTTACTTTGAAGCATAAACTGGCCCTGTCTGGTAGTTGAACGTCTACTTCACTATAGGGGCCAGAGGCGCTGGCTGTCACGCAAAATTACACCAGTAATTCTGCAGCCAGCCTTGTAATCAATACGTTAGAGAGCAAAACAGGAACATCGAGCTGTTTTTGCAGTAAATCACGATGGCGCTGGTTAAATCCCAAACAATCCAGCATGATGACATCCGCACCGTTTTCCAGTAGTTCTTTCCCGGCATCGATGATTTTCTGTTCAGAATCATGAATGGGATTCCCCAGAGAAAACAAAGGCGGTTTCTGCAGGATTTGCCATTTTTGCGCCTGAACGTGCAACAATTCTTCAAACAATTCTTCAACCGGTACGATTACACCGACCTGATGACCTTCGACGATGGTAGAAACCAGCGGTGGCAATATACGCAACGGTTCCAGAAAGATTGTATTACGCGCCGTCATACTGCTAATGTTTGCCGTACTCATCAACAAAATGACGTCGTACCCCTGGTTATCAAGCACTTCAACCACGCTTTGCAGATCGCGTTCTACTTTACGACGCGAAACGTGAGCCAGTTGATTGTCATTTAATAATGCAAGAATCGTTTCTTCGCCTGCTTCTGGCGCATACTCCGCCATCACTTCTTCGCGGCTTAACTTCCCCAGCAGGCTATGATGGGAAATGTTATTTTCGTCAATGTACTCAGTCAGGAGCGGTAAAACTTCCTGCATAGGTACAATGCCGATGGTCAGGATCGCCAACGACGCACTCATTGTTATTCCACCTTACTTTTACTTCGTCGTTAATTACCGGGCAAATGTTAAGCACCACTGCTGGCACTTACCTGTGCTACAAATGACAAAAAGCGTAGCAGTAGACGCGCCCGGCATAATGTAAAGATTCCAAATGATTCCAGTAATAGATTGTTATTGTTTAATATTCTAATTATTTGAAAAACATGAATTGTGAAAAATGTGACGCAGATCCTTTGTAGTAGCACTCAGAGTCCCTTCCGAGCAGTCTGATACGGTCACTCTTTGTCAGGATCCTCATAGCGTTTTTTGGCATCCATCGCTTCCTGAGCGGTCGGATGTTCGCTGATTAAAGAGTCAGGTTTGGGATGATCGGCTCTGAGCTGATACCAGGTTACGGTCTGCCCTGGTTTTCCTTTTTCAATCGTTACAATATATGCTTCACGAGGATAAGGCGGTTTCGTTGGCATCGTTCTTCCTTATTTCACGGGATGAACGTTAAGTATAGGCGCTCGGGAATCAACAATTGATCGTCTGTGCCAGGGCGCTACGAATTTCAGAAATCACCTGGCTGGGTTCATTGTTAGCGTTAATGATAATATGCGCGACTTCGCGATATAACGCATCGCGTTCTTCCAGCACTTCCTGAACTTCTTCACTTAGCGGCTTTCCGGTTAAGGTTGGTCGCAAATCCTCTTCGGGTGCCGCTTGCAGACGATTCACCAGTACCGCTACTGGTGCACACAGATAAACCACAATCCCGTTATTACGCATGTAGTGACGATTAAATTCCGTCAGAATAATGCCGCCCCCCGTGGCGATAACGGTCGATGGTGCTGTCACAGCTTCCAGTGCTGCGGTTTCTCTGGCGCGAAATCCGGCCCACTCTTCCCTTTCGACGATCTCCGCGACCGTCATATTGAGTTGTGATTGCAACCACTGGTCGGTATCGACAAACCGACAGTTGAGCGAATCGGCAAGGGCCATTCCGACCGTTGTTTTACCACAGCCCCGAGGCCCGATCAGAAAAAGAGGTTGTGTCATCGTGGGTTTTCCCCAAAAGGTCGCAATGCGGCGAAAGCCGGGTTCGTAAGAATAGCGATCATACCATCAAGCTAGTACAATTTCGACTGTAAAGAAATAATTCCACTTAAGGTGAAAATTTCAATACACCCTTACTATACCAAGAAATACTCAAGAAAGAACTGTAACTAATAAATTACATTCACGAGCGACTACGTTGCACTTCCAGCCACCACTTTTCCAGTTCGGCGGCGAATGCCTGGCGGTCACGCTGCGAAAGGCTATCTGGCCCTCCGGTCTGGATACCACTGGCGCGTAAGGTATCCATAAAATCGCGCATCATCAGACGTTCACGAATGGTCGCTGGCGTGTAACGTTCACCACGTGGATTAAGTGCCGCAGCTCCCTTCTCAATGGCTTCAGAAGCCAGAGGAATGTCTGCGGTGATCACCAAATCGCCCGCTTCACACTGGCGTACAATTTCATTATCGGCAACGTCAAAACCTGCCGCGACGCGCAGCGTGCGAATAAACGGCGATGGCGGTACACGTAAACTCTGGTTAGCCACCAGTACCAGCGGCATTTGCATACGTTCAGCCGCGCGATACAAAATCTCTTTAATTACATTGGGACACGCATCGGCGTCCACCCAAATTGTCATAAACTCATCCTTTGTTGGGTAATCCTCTATTGTGTCGCGCTTTTGCCTTCCGGCATAGTTCTGTTTATGCTTCTGCCAGCGATTATCAAAACAATGAATTTCACGGCAGGAGTGAGGCAATGGAAAAGAAAATCGGTTTTATTGGCTGCGGTAATATGGGAAAAGCCATTCTCGGCGGTCTGATTGCCAGTGGTCAGGTGCTTCCAGGGCAAATCTGGGTGTATACCCCCTCCCCGGATAAAGTCGCTGCTTTACACGATCAGTTCGGCATCAACGCCGCAGAATCGGCGCAGGAAGTGGCACAAATCACCGACATCGTTTTTGCCGCCGTTAAACCGGGCATCATGATCAAAGTGCTTAGTGAAATCACCTCCAGCCTGAATAAAGACTCGCTGGTTGTCTCTATTGCAGCGGGCGTCACGCTCGACCAACTTGCCCGGGCGCTGGGCCATGACCGGAAAATTATCCGCGCTATGCCAAATACCCCCGCGCTGGTCAATGCCGGGATGACTTCCGTAACGCCAAACGCGCTGGTTACGCCTGAAGATACTGCCGATGTGCTGAACATTTTCCGCTGCTTTGGCGAGGCGGAAGTCATTGCCGAACCGATGATCCATCCGGTGGTCGGCGTGAGCGGCTCTTCTCCTGCCTATGTCTTTATGTTTATCGAAGCAATGGCCGACGCTGCCGTGCTGGGAGGTATGCCACGCGCGCAGGCGTATAAATTTGCCGCTCAGGCGGTAATGGGTTCTGCAAAAATGGTGCTGGAAACCGGAGAACATCCGGGCGCGTTGAAAGATATGGTTTGCTCACCGGGAGGCACTACCATTGAAGCAGTGCGCGTGCTGGAAGAGAAAGGCTTCCGTGCCGCAGTGATCGAAGCAATGACGAAGTGTATGGAAAAATCAGAAAAACTTAGCAAGTCCTGATGAACTCTCCCCGGACGTCAGGCCGCCACTTCGGTGCGGTTACGTCCGGCTTTCTTTGCTTTATAAAGTGCCATATCTGCCGATTTCAGCCACTCACGATAGTGACTCATTTGCGGACTCAGCGGCGCAACACCGACACTTATCCGCAACATTACCTGCGGCGTATTTGGTAAACGTAATGTATTTAACCCTTCATGTACCCGTAACATGGCGGTAATGGCATTTTCTGCTGGCGTACCAGACATAATCACCGCAAATTCATCCCCACCAAAACGACCAATCACATCACTACCGCGCAGAGTAATTTGTAACTGACGGGTGAGAGCAACTATTGCCTCATCGCCCACATCATGGCCCCAGGTGTCGTTGATGCTTTTGAAATGGTCGATATCGATGATTAACAACGTCGCATCGCGGTTATGTCGCCGACAGTTATCAAACTCATTGCGCAACATTATTTCCCAGTGACGCCTGTTGTAAACACCCGTCATGCCGTCGCGGGTACTCATGACCTGCAATCTGCGTTTATGTTCTGCAAGTTTTGTTGCCGTCTGGTAGCTAACCCAGCCAAACAGCAGAGGATAAATGACGATAATGGGCAGTGAGAGCCACCATTCCAGCGGCGCACTATTTAGTGACACAGTGATACCCGTCAGTTCGAGGGTAACAAGGCAGGAAACGACCATCAGCACCAGACCAGCGACAAACAGACGAGGACCGCCTGCTCCCATCAAATTCAGACACATAATCATCAACATTGCGATCGAAGGCAGCACGTTTACGCCCATCACGCCTACCCACATTCCCGCTAACACCGCATCGGTTTTTAAGTTGTAAATTTCCCGACCAAGCGGATCAATGGCTCTGCTCGCTAACTGCCAGGCTAAATGTGGCCAGACAAAAGCCCAGCCGACTAACACCAGCCACCACCAGCCCGACGGCGGATGCGAAACCAGCGTTGAAGCAATCGGTAAGAACATCCCCGCCAGTCCTACCATACGGGGTAACCTGACGCGCCGGGCGAAGCGCAGCCCGGAACGCTGATGTTCGTTTTGAGGAGTTAATGGTGGTTCCTCCCCGTGCGCCGCCGCTTTTTTGAAAAAATTTTCATCATTCATTATTTTTGGGAACATTCAGAAACAATTTTCCCAAATTATAGAGACGGGGCGAAAAGCGGAAGTATGATATTTCGGGTGAGCCATTTTCTTAGCTCACCCGTTAGCACTATCAGGGATCAGGCGGCGTTCTTAAGACAGGTACTCATAAACTTATTGCGATCATCGCCTTTCAGAGATTGCTGCGTCGCCTGGCCATTGCATTCACGCATCTTCTGCTGCTGCGGCGTCAAACTCTTCTCGCCGGGCGCAGATTTGCTGTTCTTCAGACAATCACTCATATACGTCTTGCGGGCATCCCCTTTCAACGCCTTCGCCGTCGCCTGTTGATTACAGGAAGTCATACGTTGTTGTTGCGGGGTTAACGTCTTCTCGGCAGCGCCGACAGTGGTTAAAAAAACTAAACCGAATAACAGGGTAACCAGTAATGTTATTTTCATAGCACCATCCCTCTTCACATTTTAACCAGGAGCGTTTGCGCCCGTGATCTGCCTTTAAGTCTGGTTGCTAACAGAAAAAATACCAACCGGCGGCAAAAATTCACCGCCGGATGCGTTTTGACTACAGACCCAGCGCGGCTTTCATGGTGTAGAAGAGATCGGTCTGATCGGTCAGACCAACCACGTTAGCAGCGTGCGGACCATAAGCGGCAATACGCAACTGGCTGCCGGTATGTTCTTGTGAATCTTCTTCCGAGTTACCGTAGCTCATTACCATTACCGCGCCATCTTTGGTCACTAATGCCTGAGTCAGACCCGGTGCTTTGGTATCCGACGCGACAATCTGGCTGGCGTGAGCGTGGTCAGCGGTGACTATCACTAATGTATTGCCATCTTTTTTGGCAAACTCAAGCGCCCGTTGTACCGCTTCATCGAGGTCAACCGTCTCACCAATTTGTCCACAAGGATTAGCGGCATGATCCTGTTTATCGATAGATGCACCTTCGACTTGCAGGAAGAATCCTTTCTCGTTTTTGCTCAATAACTCAATGGCTTTATCGGTCATCTGCGCTAACGTCGGCACACTGTCATTTCGTTGCGGATTCGGGGTACAGGTTACTGCGGGTTTATCGATATTACCGTGATAAGACGCCTTCGGCCCTTCCCAACGAACTGGCATATTGCCGTCAGAAAACAGCCCAAGTAGCGGTTTATCCTGATTTGCCTCCGTTACTGCCTCCAGCGATGCTGCGTCACTCACTAACTGATAGCCGCGAGCCTGCGCCTGCTCACGCAGCGTTTTTCCCTGCCACTCACCGGCGGTTGCGGTTTCTGCAAACGTTTTTGCACCGCCGCCAAGCGTAACATCGGCACGGGCGTTAAGAAGTTGTTCGGTAATGGAACCTTTACCGCCTTTTTCCAGCGCATTACTTGGACATTTTTCACTGGTCACGCTCGGCCCATAGCATTTGCGCGATGTCACATGCGCCACCAGCGCGGCGGGTGTGGCATCCTGCAATTCTGCCGTTGAAACGTTGCCGGTCGCCAGTCCTGCGGCTTTTGCCATCTCCAGAATCGTTGGATGATCTTTTTCATGAATATCGACGCCCAGCGCGCCGTTATAAGTTTTGACGCCAGTTGACCAGGCGGTTGCGGATGCAGCGGAGTCGGTGACATAGTCCGGTTTACCGGTTTTTTTATCCAGCGAGTAGTGGGTGTATTGTCCGGTAAGCGGTAAGGCATCGATTCCTTTAAAAAAACCGCCCGCACCTTCGGCATAATTTCGTGCGGCAGTTATTTCCGAATCCCCCATCCCATCGCCAATAAGTAAAATAATATTTTTCGCCGGTTTATCGCTAAGAGAATCACGCAAGGCAGCAGTCTGATCGCCAGTTAAACGGCGAGCGCCGCCCGGCGTAGTAATATCTCCCTGTGCAGCTCGTTTTTCCAGAATGGGTACATCAGGTGTCCGGGCTTTTGTCACAGTGGTGAACAGTAACGGTAAGAGAGCCAGTGCAATAGTGCTTTGTTTCACTTTATTTTCTCCATGTACAAATACAGTAAAAAATAAAAACAAAGCGACTATAAGTCTCTGCCGTGACAGCTTTATGACAACGGTTGAAAAGGTTTAACGTTTTACTGACGAGGATGCCTCAATAACTTTTTTACGTAATCGCGCAGCAGCTCCGTATCGTCGTCAGGAATGCTGGCATCGGGCTTTACCGCGTACAGTGCTCCCTCAACCTGATCAATCAACTGCTGTTGGTCTTTTTGCGCCATATTGCGAAGCATCGCGGTGACTATAATCTCCAGTGCCTCAACCTGCGCGCACAGTTCTTTCGACTCTTCTTCTTTTTGTGCAAGCTTAAATAACAACTCAGCAATGAGATTTTTCATGTCTGTATTTCCTTATCCAAAGTATGGAGAAGTTAACATTATGCTTCATAACTGCATAGGGGTTGTAAGTAGTATTTTTATGACGAAGGAAATACTTTGCACAAATATTTTCACATATTTATCAGCGAAACGTTTCTCTTATTTAAATAATTCCCTTATAAATAAAACAGCTATTCAATTATAAAGCCTTAATATAATAAAAAGTTATGGAATATATTTACTTCGTTAACTTATTATTAAGCTATTCACTGATTGAACCATGGTTAATACCAGAGATAAATTCGCTTCCCGTTCATCATTTTTGTGATCTAACGCACATAATTTAGCCATTGATATTTCTCCGTCAGTACGCTGGGCGCTTTGTGACCAGAAGATTGCAACATTCTGTCAGAAGGCCGCGAATCAACCGTTTTGTCGTGGTAATGTATGTGCTTTATGTTCGACAGGATAGGTTTTTAAGATGGAAAAACTGCGGGTAGGTATCGTTTTTGGTGGAAAATCAGCGGAACATGAAGTGTCTCTGCAATCGGCAAAAAATATTGTCGATGCCATTGATAAAAGTCGCTTCGATGTTGTGCTGCTGGGCATTGATAAACAAGGGCAATGGCACGTCAGCGATGCCAGCAATTATCTGCTAAACGCAGACGATCCTGCCCATATTGCGTTGCGTCCTTCGGCGACCAGCCTTGCGCAGGTGCCGGGTAAACATGAACACCAGCTTATTGATGCACAGAATGGTCAACCATTACCAACGGTGGATGTCATTTTCCCGATTGTCCACGGTACGCTGGGTGAAGATGGCTCCCTGCAGGGGATGTTGCGTGTCGCCAATTTACCATTTGTCGGTTCCGATGTTCTGGCTTCCGCTGCATGTATGGACAAAGACGTCACCAAACGTCTACTGCGTGATGCCGGGTTGAACATCGCGCCATTTATTACCCTGACGCGCGCCAATCGCCACAACATCAGTTTTGCCGAAGTGAAGTCTAAACTGGGTTTACCGCTGTTTGTAAAACCGGCTAACCAGGGTTCCTCCGTAGGCGTCAGCAAAGTAACCAGCGAAGAACAATATACGATTGCCGTCGATCTGGCGTTCGAGTTCGATCATAAAGTGATCGTGGAGCAAGGGATCAAAGGGCGTGAGATCGAATGCGCGGTTCTGGGCAATGACAATCCGCAGGCCAGCACCTGTGGCGAGATCGTACTGACCAGTGATTTCTACGCCTACGACACCAAATACATTGATGAAGATGGTGCAAAAGTGGTGGTTCCGGCTGCCATTGCGCCAGAAATCAACGATAAGATCCGGGCGATTGCGGTTCAGGCTTACCAGACGTTGGGATGTGCTGGCATGGCGCGTGTAGACGTCTTTTTAACGCCGGAAAACGAGGTGGTGATCAACGAGATCAACACGCTGCCGGGCTTCACTAACATCAGCATGTATCCGAAGTTGTGGCAAGCCAGCGGCCTGAGTTACACCGACCTGATCACGCGTTTGATTGAGCTGGCACTGGAACGTCACGCTGTGGATAACGCACTGAAAACCACTATGTAATTTTCAATCGCCCGGTAATATTTTTATTGGGCGTTTAAGACTGATGGCAAACGTAAAATTGCCTGATACGCTCCGCTTATCAGGCCTACCAGATAATTGCAATGTATTGATTTTGCATCATTTTGTAGGCAGGATAAGGCGTTCGCGCGCATCCGGCATAAACAACGAACACTTTGTCAGCACTCCAGAACGCCCAATCCTCTGTTATTGGGCGTTTTCAGTATCCTCTTCGCGACGACGAATAATCATCCCCGCCAGCCAGAAACTAATCACCCACGTCAGCAGACCGACTGCATAGGTTTGCCAGCCTTTTGCTTCAAATCCCAGCAACCCCACCACACCGTTAAGAATGAAAATCAGGCCAATGGCGAACGCATAATAGTGCCAGTCACGGCGGATTTTTACAGGCAGATTCATGGCGGCTCCGTTAACGAAAAATAACATCTTCGCATAATCGATAACATACGTCTGTGGTGTAGACAGCATTTCCCGTATCGTTAAAAAATTTAACTTAAAGTTACCGTTTTGTGACTCATGGCGAATATTCACGCTTCGGGAATATTCCCACCATCAATTTACCATGATTCTGATATTGACAATCTAAATGACCTGTCAGACTTGCCATAAGCCGCTGGTATCACACCAGAAGAGAAGCAGATGACTTCCGGAGGTTTTTATGGCTGATTTCACCCTGTCAAAATCGCTGTTTAGCGGAAAATATCGCAACGCCTCTTCAACGCCTAGCAACATTGCCTATGCGCTATTTGTACTGTTTTGCTTTTGGGCTGGGGCGCAATTGCTTAATCTCCTGGTACATGCACCCGGCGTTTATGAGCGTTTGATGCAGGTGCAAGAGACAGGCCGTCCACGGGTGGAAATTGGTCTGGGAGTCGGCACTATTTTCGGGCTGATCCCGTTTTTAGTTGGCTGCTTCATTTTTGCAGTGGTGGCGCTATGGCTGCACTGGCGACATCGCCGCCAGTAAGATTTACTTTGCCAGATGCGGCCTAAAACGCCTTATCTGGCTGGTGTTCTCTATTGATCACTGTTTCATACAACGCGCGCGTCGTTCATCAACGCGCTTCGCAAACCATGCGGTGGTAAGATTACGGGTGATTTTCGGGCTTTCCAGCTGAATGCCAGGCAACATCTCTCGCGGCAGAGATTTCCCCGTTTTCGCTTCTGCAAGCTGATAAACTTTCTTGTACAGCGCCGTCTCTTCAAAAGAGAAGCTATCCCCTTTCTCTAACTGTCGGCGGATTTCACTGTCGCTCATTCCCAGTTTGCCCGCCAGTTTGCGCGTTGCCAGTTCTGTTTTCCCAGGCTCTTTGCTGTCATAGCGAATTAAATCACCATCCAGCGCCAGCTTCACGCCGCTGGCTTTACTGACCGCGTTCTGAAATGCGGCGTTACGGCTGGCATACCAGCCAGCGTTAAAATCGGCAAAACGGAAGATTGGCGCGCTGTAACTGGCTGGATAATTCAGTAAATGGTAAGTACCGAACCACAATCCGCCGCGACGACTGAAGACTTCCTGACGTACCGTTCCGTCCATTTTCCACGGATAACCTTTGGTATGCTGTTCGGCAAAAGCAATGCTGACCTGCATCGGCCCACCGGTGCGCACCGGGTTGAGCGAACCAAACAGCGTCTGCCCCATCGGCACCATGCTGATCAGATCATCAAAAATCGCGCTTAACTGCTTTTCTGTACGCACGGAATCTAACCGTTCGCTGTAACTTTTGCCGTTTGGCGATTTAATTTTTAGCGCGGTGTGAACCAAAAACGCGGGGATGTGCATCCGTTCGGCGCGACGGTCAATCTCTTGCCAGGCGATTTTGCTTAAGCCCGGAACAGCCGGATCTGCCTGATAATTTGACTCCTGCTGCGCCACTGCCAGCACCGAGCAGACGTTTTCCAGCGTCGGTGCCAGTCCCTGACTTTCAAAAGTAATGGCAAGATCTTTCGCCCAGGCATCGCGGTCTTTCACGCTGGCGGGTAACTTCTGCCGCACGACGCTCGCCACATCTATCGCTTTTTCGCCCTTTTTCAACGGTTGCGGAGCCTGACTACTACACCCCGCTAAAACCAGAACTACCAATAATGAAAGCGAAGAAAGACGAGTGACCTGCGACATTACCTCTCCTTTTTAACTCAACGTATGGGTTACTTCCTGAATTTTGTCACTATCCAGCTCATGTTCAAAGCTACGCAGACGTTTGTAGATAGACATCAGCTCAACCAGCGTAGTCCACGAGTTAATCAGATACTGGAAAGCACCACGAACCTGACCGAAAACGTTGGTAATTTGCGTCATCAGTCCGAGCGTAATCGTACCGGCAACAATCGACGGAAACAGCAGGAACAAACCGAAAACGTTATCAACCTGCAAATAGAGGATGCGGGCGATGTTGAAATACATATAGTGAAAATAGAGGCGGAAATAGTTTTTCCGCACGGCGCTGAACAACTCACGTACCGTTGGCGGCGTCGCGCGCGATGCATCATCTTCACCGTAGACCAACTCTTTACGATAAGCCGCTTCTACACGCTGGTTTTTAAACTCCAGCCCCGGCAGTTTGATACCCACAACCGCCAGCAATCCGGTTCCCATCAACGACCAGACGATGGCAGCAATCACCAGACCATATGGAATATGCCCGATAATCGGCAATTCCGGTACATGTGCGGAGAGCGTCACCAGTACCGGTAAGAAAGCGATTAACGTCATGATAGCGTTAATAAAACTGACACCCATATTCTCCAGCGTTGAGGCAAAACGCATAGTGTCTTCCTGCACACGCTGGGCGGCACCTTCGATATGACGCAGTTGTTGCCAGTTCGCCATGTAGTATTCGTTCATCGCTGTACGCCAGCGAAACACGTAATGGCTGACAAAGAAGTTGTTCAGCACACTGATCACCACAGCAATCAGCGCGATTCCCAGAAAGACGCCCACTTCGCGATAAAATTGTTCGATGGTGACTTTATGCGGTGAACTTAGCGCAGTTTGAATCAGGTCATAGAACGGCGCATACCAGGCGTTGACGGCAACCCCAACTTCCACCAAAAACCAGGTAACGAAGATAATCAGCGCAGTGCCGAGTATTGACCAGTATTGCCAACGATGCGGACTGTAGATAAACCAGAACAGCGCAAAAAGTCCTACACAAACAATGTAGTAAGCGTAAAAAACCAGGAAGTCTAACGACCAGAAACGTGCGGCGCTAATCGGGATCTGCCCAGAAGTTCCGGCAATACGTGCCACCCAATCACCACCACCGGCTTGCCAGAAGATCACGGCAATCAGTGCCCAAATAAAGGCCGAGAGAAAAAAGGCTCCCGGCTTTGGGAAAAAAGACTTAAACATATGCTCTCCTGCTAACTTCTTATCGTTTTAACAACTGCTGTGCATTAACCGCATGATTGCTCCAAGGAGCCAGCTAAATGAAACCGCCCATTGTGACCAACGGCAAGGTACTTAGTTCGTCATGCTGACCGTAAGAATTGTTTCGACGGATTTCACAAACAAAGGATTGTTTACATTAGCAGATTCACACGCGCAGGATCACAAATGCAGGCATTGGTGCTCAGGAAAAAGATCGTGTTTACGCGCCGTTACGTTTTTAGCACTATTATTGCACTAATTCGCCCTTTGCAATCCATCTATGAGTAGTATAAATACGCTCAGTTACCTTCATTTAATTTATGGACACCACCGTTGAAACGTAGTCTGCTTTTTTCTGCCGTGCTGTGTGCGGCGTCATTGACCTCCGTCCATGCGGCGCAGCCGATCACCGAACCGGAGTTCGCCTCTGATATTGTCGATCGCTATGCCGATCATATTTTTTACGGCAGCGGTGCCACGGGGATGGCACTGGTCGTTATTGACGGTAATCAGCGCGTCTTTCGCAGTTATGGGGAAACGCGTCCCGGTAATAACGTTCGCCCACAATTAGACTCTGTGGTGCGAATTGCGTCCCTCACTAAACTGATGACCAGTGAAATGCTGGTTAAGCTGCTCGATCAAGGCACGGTGAAGTTAAACGACCCGTTAAGTAAATATGCTCCACCAGGCACACGAGTACCGACCTACAATGGAAAGCCCATTACGCTAGTGAATCTGGCAACCCATACCAGCGCCCTGCCGCGTGAACAGCCTGGCGGTGCAGCAAATCGTCCGGTATTTGTCTGGCCAACGCGCGAACAACGCTGGAAATACCTTTCTACGGCGAAGCTAAAAGCCGCGCCAGGCAGCCAGGCTGCATACTCTAACCTTGCGTTCGATCTGCTGGCGGATGCGCTGGCGAATGCGTCTGGCAAGCCTTATACGCAGTTATTTGAAGAGCAGATCACTCGTCCGTTGGGGATGAAAGACACCACCTACACGCCATCGCCGGATCAGTGCCGACGTTTAATGGTTGCCGAGCGCGGTGCCAGTCCGTGCAATAACACGCTGGCGGCAATCGGTAGCGGCGGCGTCTATTCCACACCTGGCGATATGATGCGCTGGATGCAGCAGTATTTGTCGTCTGATTTTTATCAACGCAGCAACCAGGCGGATCGTATGCAGACGCTGATTTATCAACGCGCGCAGTTTACGAAAGTGATCGGCATGGATGTACCTGGCAGAGCGGATGCGCTCGGTTTAGGCTGGGTATATATGGCGCCGAAAGATGGGCGTCCGGGAATTATTCAGAAAACTGGCGGCGGCGGCGGATTCATTACCTATATGGCGATGATCCCGCAAAAAAATATTGGTGCTTTTGTGGTCGTCACTCGCTCGCCGTTGACTCGCTTTAAAAACATGAGCGATGGTATCAATGATCTGGTAACCGAACTGAGCGGGAATAAACCGCTGGTCATCCCCGCGTCCTGATTAATACTCTGAAGGCAAACGGTTGATAGCGACCAGTTTGCCTTTATTCATTTCGATATAACCGCCTTTGCGCAAAGCCGCGAGAACTTCTGCGACGACGGAACGTGATATGCGTGTACGTTGATGGATATAATTCATCACACCAATACGTGCGCGTAATTCGTCATTCCAGTCAATCATTGATAATAAAGTGGCGCGAATTTGTTCGTAAGAATTATGTCCAATGAGCTGAACATCGCGTAACTCCAGAATTCGATTTTGCCAGGCTAACCAGTAAAAAGCGTCACGCCAGAGTTGATGTTGTTCAATAAGAGAAATGGTTTGTTTGGCAGGCAGATGATATCCCGTACAGTTTCCTTCTGATATTAATTTGTATGGTATATCGTTTTTCATTAAACCATCAGCCAGTCCCATAATAAAAGGAGCCTGGGTAATACCGATAAGTACGTTTTCTTCTCTACGCAGAGAGATAACACCTTCTAAAATAACGAATGTATCTTCGCTATTAACGTCACTTGAAAATATAACTTGCTTTTCATTATTAAACTCGAAGCGCGTGCCGTATCTGGACAAACATTTATCGAGCTTACCAAATTCCTGAAGAGGTTTAACTACAGATAACATTTGCGCGTCCTTTGCAGTAATGCCCGTCAAATCCTTGACGGGCATTATTTAGATTAAATTACCTATTTCTTCGCAGCGAAGAATATTACCAGGTATATTTAACACCCACGTTCGCGGACCAGTCTTGATCTACGTCACCACCACCGAGGTAGTTAGCATCGGTATAGGCGCTGAAGTTTTTGGTGAAGCTGAACTGAGTACCCAGACCAACACGTACCGCAGACCCTTCAGTACCGTTATCGATGGAATCGCCGTTCACATCGTTATCGTTGTTAGAGTCGTCGTAGACGTAAGCCAGTTTGAAGTACGGAGTCAGAGCCTGGTCTTCGCTGTAGGTGAAGGTATAACCTGCATCTACACCCAGTTCATAACGCATACTGTCGTAAGACTGACCGTCAACTTTCATGTCGTTGCTCAGCTGGTAGTCATCACCAGACTGGAACAGACCAGAAACGCTGCCGTAAGGAGTCACGTAACCAGCATCACCCAGTTTGAAGTCGTAACCGGCTTTCAAACCAAAGCCCCATGCGTCGGAGTTGGTGCTACCGTCAACGTAAGTACCGTTGCTCATGGTTGCAGACAGATCGTTGTTGAAGTGAGAGTAGCTCAGGCTACCATCAACAAAGATGTTGTTCGCGAAGCGAGCAGAAGAGTAAATGTAGGCAGACTGGCTGTCTTGATCCACCTGACCAGAACGGTCATTCATGTCGCCTTTACCGAAGCCAGCAGCCGCACCGACGATCCACTTAGCGTTGTTACCATCAATTTTGGTATCAACACCGACCATGATGCCGTTAACATCCTGATCATAATTGATGGTGCCGTTGTCGCCGTTGAAGTTACCACCGAAGTAGCTCACCCATGCGCCGCCGTTATCAGCCAGGCCATGACGAGAGTTGGTCAAACGAGTACCAACGGTGTCCTGTTCCAGGTTCCAGATATTGGTGTTCGCAGACGGGATGCTCAGCGCCATGTTAGCGTAGTCGGTCAGCTCGGTCTGTTGCAGAACAACGGTGTTACCACGCTGCTCAGCCTGATAGGTGTATGCACCCAGGTCAGCTTTGTTAGCAGCAGAGAAGGTAGCGTTGCTATTTTTGTCGTTAACGTAAATCAGCTCGTTGCCGTTGTAGTCAGCGATAGAACCAGCACCAGTAGCGTTGTCGATACGAACTTTGTAGTTACCGGTTGCAGCTGCAACATGGTCACCGTTGTTATCAACTTCGTTCTGACCAGCTTCGATAGAAGCAGTGTTATCGTTATCGCCGTTACCGTTAATGGTCAGGTGACCATCAGAGTTCATTGCGATTAAGCCATAACCGTAGTTTGACTTGGTAGTGTCGTTGGTACGGTCGTTGGTCAGGTCGGCATCAAGTACGAAGCGGTTGCTTTCGATGTTGAACACACCTGCATGAATGTTACCACTGGTATCAGTGGTGCTGGTCAGGTTCAGAGTATCAACCTGAAGAGCATTCGCCGCAGTGTTACCGACATCCAGAATACCGTCGTTAGTAACGTTGATGGTGTTCGCATACAGAGCTGCATCACCTACAGCCCAACCAGCAGAAACTTCGTCAGAAATGGTTACGGTACTGTTGTCGACAGTCAGTGAATCAGTTGCAACATGACCATCTTCGTTGATGTTCAGCGCAGAAAGACCTGTCAGAGAGATAGAATCAGAAATCAGCGTTGAATCAGCAACATTAACAGTTGAACCACTGTTGATGCTCAGGGTGTCAATCAGAGAAGTTTTGGTGGTATCCCACTGTGAACCGGTGTTCAGGGTCACATTGAACAGACCGCTCTGATAAACTTCATTTCCTACAATATGACCATTTTCGTCATATTGGGTATTGGTATTATCAACACCAACCGTTGAAGAAGGCCACAGGCTATTTGCAGCAATATCAATCAGAGTTGCAGTTGCTTCGGTGCCTGTGCTGGTATCAACAACAACCCCGTTCTCATTGTAAACAGGACCGTAAGTATCTGGCACACCATCATCATCGATATCTACAGTTAAGTGCGCAGACATTGCCGCACCAACCCACTTGCTGCCATTGTTCAGGGTCAGATCCAAACGATCAGTACCATCCCAACCGTTAGTATCTACGTCACCATCAGCATCACGATAGCTATCACGGCCATGTGGGAAGAAGTTCTCATCAAAGTTGCTTGAGAAGAGTACATCGCCCATCAGTGTGGAATTATCGAATGTTGCAGTAGTCTGCATGGCATTATCAGCAGCAGGATGTGCAATAACTGCTAATGCGATATCGTCAGCGATCCAGCCATTACCATTGTAATCACTTGCATTACCAGTATTACCAAACCAGCCAGTAGTACCTTCATCAGTCCATGAACCAGAGGTCACGGTAGAATCTTTAACAGTGATGGTGTTATTAAACACTTCGCTGCTGTTTACACCGGTGCTGACAGTGTTGTCGTCGATATCTTCCCACTCATAACCCTGAGTCAGCGTAATACCTGCTACGTGAGAGTTATTAGAAATGGACAGATCAACTTCCTGATCCAGAGTGATAGCTGTACCAATGTTATATACGTTTACAACATGAGTATCAGCGGCATTATTGTAGGTGCCGTTGTAAGTATAATGTTCGTAGTTGTCGTCGATCGTTGAATTATCAACAGTCAGCGCCAGACGATCATGGTAGTAGTCATTCGCACGATCAGCACAATCAGTTGTCATGCACTCGGAATAAATCATACCGTGAATAGTGCTGTTTTTGATTGTCAGACTATTAGCGTTGGTATTGGTAGAAATACCATCGTCCAGATAGTAGGTAGAAATCACGCCATTAACGGTAGCGTTATTAATGACCGGGTAGATATCGCCGTTGTAATAGCTATCAGCGGCATAGTTGTTCCAGCCTACATAACCATCATAGTAAACGTCATCAGCATAGGTGGCGTCGTTGTAGTGATGGAAAGTATTGTAAGTTTGACCAGAAATATCGTTGGTCGCTGCATTAGCCTGAGAGGTGATAGCCAGAGTGCAAGCCAATGCTAATTGTGATACTACAAGTTTCTTTTTCCAGGAGTGCATTTGTCATCCCTCCTCAGGGACGTAATAAGTTGATCCATCAATTATCAATGCATAGAAAACATATTATGTTTCGCGTTTACGATTATGCGGCGTTACAGATGAATGGTTCAATTATTCTTTCCCCTAAGTCCGAATGCGGACATATATAAATCACGTGTAAGCACAGATCACAAAAATAGATAAAAACCTGTCATTTCAATCTGTTAATGACCGCATTAATTTCAAAATCATATACTCTACAAATATTACACCAGCAAATTAGACAAATAATGTATTTATAAACAATGAACTTTTAACCATCCTATTTTTGACAGCATATCCAAACGACTAAAAACAATAATCAGGGAGAATTAATAAAAATTAAAAATATTTTCAGTGAATATAAAAATATTGCTATTTCTATTAAAAAGATGTCCAGGCCGGTCTTTCATTCTCTTCTTGTCAACATCGCGACAACTTTCGTAAAACACCCACACTCTGCTTCAGGTATACTATGTCCCTCGATTCCACAAACATCAGGCAGACCATGACAGACTTAATCCAACGCCCTCGTCGCCTGCGCAAATCTCCTGCGCTGCGCGCTATGTTTGAAGAGACAACACTTAGCCTTAACGACCTGGTGTTGCCGATCTTTGTTGAAGAAGAAATCGACGACTACAAAGCCGTTGAAGCTATGCCGGGCGTAATGCGTATTCCAGAGAAACATCTGGCGCGCGAAATCGAACGTATCGCCAACGCCGGTATTCGGTCAGTAATGACTTTCGGCATCTCTCACCATACCGATGAAACGGGCAGCGATGCCTGGCGGGAAGATGGTCTGGTGGCGCGTATGTCACGCATTTGCAAGCAGACCGTGCCTGAAATGATCGTTATGTCAGACACCTGTTTCTGTGAATACACTTCTCACGGTCACTGCGGCGTGCTGTGCGAGCACGGCGTCGATAACGACGCGACCCTCGAAAATTTAGGCAAACAAGCGGTGGTTGCTGCTGCTGCGGGCGCAGACTTCATCGCACCTTCCGCCGCAATGGATGGTCAGGTGCAGGCGATTCGCCAGGCGCTGGACGCTGCGGGCTTTAAAGATACGGCGATCATGTCTTATTCGACCAAGTTCGCTTCCTCCTTTTATGGTCCGTTTCGTGAAGCTGCGGGAAGCGCATTAAAAGGTGACCGCAAAAGTTATCAGATGAACCCAATGAACCGTCGTGAGGCGATTCGTGAATCGCTGCTGGATGAAACTCAGGGCGCAGATTGCCTGATGGTTAAACCTGCCGGAGCGTACCTCGACATCGTGCGTGAGCTGCGTGAACGTACTGAATTGCCGATTGGTGCGTATCAGGTGAGCGGTGAGTACGCGATGATTAAGTTCGCCGCGCTGGCGGGTGCTATAGATGAAGAGAAAGTGGTGCTCGAAAGCTTAGGTTCGATTAAGCGCGCGGGGGCGGATCTGATTTTCAGCTACTTTGCGCTGGATCTGGCTGAGAAGAAAATTCTGCGTTAATGATCATTATGCCGGGTTATCCCTACCCGGCATTTTCCCATTACCCCGCCCGATAAAACGGTTTATCCCCGAGGATCGTCGCTCGATGCATTATCCGCCGCTGTGGCAGGTAATCGGCATTGGCATAGTGCTGGGTTACGCGGTTATCCCAAATCGCGATATCATTTGGCTGCCAGCGCCAGCGCACCTGAAACTCCGGTTTGGTGATATGAGTAAATAAAAAGCCTAGCAAGGCTTCGCTCTCTTTCTCACTGACATCGACAATTAGCGTGGTAAATCCTTCATTAACAAACAGCGCCTGTTTACCGCTCACCGGATGCGTTCGCACCACCGGATGTAGTAAAGGAGGATTTTTCGCTGCCGCCTCGCGCCAGCGTTGATGTTCCTCCTCTGTTTTGCGGTATTTGTATTCTGGGAACGATTTACGGAAATCATGCTCCGCGCGCAGCCCGCTCAACAGCTGACGGAAGGGAACAGAGAGCGCCTCATACGCCGCAATACCACTGGTCCATAGCGTATCGCCCCCGGTTGATGGCAACTCTTTCGCTGCCAGAATCGCTCCCGCTGGCGGCGTCTCAATAAATGTCACATCGGTGTGCCAGTTGTCGTTATCCGGCGGATTATCGTTATGGGTATCAAGTACGATAATCTCATCAACGCCTTCGGCATGAGGGTAAACAGGATGAATATGCAGCGCGCCAAAACGCTGGGCCAGCGCGCGTTGCTGCTGTGGCGAAATGGCTTGTTCACGCAGAAACACCACCTGATGGCGCAACACCGCATGGTAAAGCTGTTCAAACTGATTATCACTTAACGGACGCGTCAGGTCGGCACCCGAAATTTGTGCGCCGATATACGGCCCCAGCGGGGTAATGCTCAGACGTTCACTCATTGTACTTCTCCATGCCAGGGCGTCAGGCGGCGCTGTAACGCACGCAGACCCAGTTCTAAAAGAAAGGCGATAATCGCAATCACCGCGATCCCCGCCAGCACCACGTCAGTTGCGAGAAACTCACCCGCTGACTGAACCATAAAACCTAAGCCTCGCGTCGCGGCAATCAGCTCCGCCGCCACCAGCGTAGACCAGCCCACACCCAGACCAATGCGTAATCCGGTGAGGATTTCCGGCAGTGCGCCGGGCAAAATAACAAACCACAGCACCTGCACACGGCTGGCACCCAGCGACTGGGCGGCACGAATGCGAACCTGCTGCGCGCTTTTCACCCCCGCCAGCGCCGACATCGCCACCGGTGCAAAAATCGCTAAATAGATCAGTAAGATCTTCGAAGTTTCACCAATACCAAACCAGATCACCATCAGCGGCAAATAGGCCAGCGGCGGCACCGGGCGATACAGTTCAATTACCGGATCCAGAATGCCGCGCACCGTCGGGCTTAGCCCCATGGCGATCCCAACCGGAATACCGATCAACACCGCCGCAAGTAGCGCCAGCAAAATGCGCGTCAGGCTGGCTGCCAGATGCTGCCACAGCGTGGCGTCCATAAATCCTTGCGTTCCGGCAATGGTGAGCAGTTTTGCCAGTACCTGTTGCGGCGGCGGCAAAAACAGCGGGCTAATCAGTTGCAGCGCAGCTACTGCCCACCATACAGTCAGTAAAACCGCTAACGTGCCAATGCTTAAAGTCACCTGACGCGAGAGCGGCCAGCGCCATTTCAGCCGATGCGAATGCAGTTTTTCGTTAAGAAGCACACTCATGAGAACGCCTCTCGTTGCTCAAATACGCGGCTTAAAACATATTCGCGCATGGCGATGAATTGTGGATCGGACTTGATGCTGCGGCTCGACTCACCCGCAACAAAGCGGCGGGCATAGTTGAGCGGCAGACGTTCCAGCACACGACCCGGCCCCGGTGAAAGCAGAACCAGTTCGGTCGCCATAAACACCGCTTCTTCTATATCATGGGTAATCAACAACACCTGCTTGCCTGTCTCCTGCCAGAGTTTCAGTAGCAGTATTTGCATCTGGTCCCGGGTGAAGGCGTCCAGCGCGCCAAACGGTTCGTCGAGTAATAACATCCGGGGATTAGCCGCCAGCGCACGGGCAATCCCTACCCGCTGACGCTGACCGCCAGAAAGCTGCCAGATGTAGCGTTTTTCTGCCCCTTCCAGGCCGACTTTTTTCAGCATCTGGTAAGCGATTTCCAGACGTTGCGTTTTCTCCATCCCCGCCAGTTGCAGGCCGAACGCCACGTTATCCTGCACATTACGCCACGGCAGCAGCCCTTCATTCTGAAAAACCACCCCGCGCTCTGCACCCGGCCCCTCAATGCGCTTGCCCGCCAGTTGAATGCTGCCGTACTGGTAAGGCACAAAACCAGCAATCAGATTCAGCAAGGTGGTTTTGCCGCAGCCAGACGGTCCCAGCACCACCAACAGTTCGCCACTTTCCAGCGTCAGGTTGATATCTTCCAGCGCCGGTTTACCGCCATAATCGGCATAGAGATGAGAAATTTGCAGCATCTGCGCCTCCTTTTATTGCACGAAGCGCGAGGTAACGTACTGGCTGTAATCATTCGCCACGGCGGGAACTTTGCCCTGCTCTTTCAAAAACTGCGCGGTATCGATGATCGCTTTGTTCACCGCTCCGGTCAGTTCTGCCGTTTGCTGCTGCGGCGTCAGATAGGTATTTCCCTTGACCAGCCCCGGTACGTCACCTTCCGGTACGCCGCTCAAGCGCGCCAGTTTGCTGATGTTTTCCGGCTGTTTCAGCCACGCGTCCGGATTCGCAATGTACGGTTGCTGGGCATCGATGGCGCTTTTAGCGAACGCTTTCACCACCTCAGGATGTTTCTCAGCAAAATCTTTTCGCACCACCCAAACATCCAGCGTCGGTACGCCCCACTGCCCGACCTGTTCAGAGTCTGTCAGCACCTTGCCGTCTTTTTCCAGCGCATTTACCGCCGGCGCCCACACATAAGCACCATCAATATCTCCCCGTTGCCAGGCGGCGATAATTGCTGGCGGTTGCAGGTTCACAATCTCCACTTGTCCGGGTTTAATGCCCCAGTGTTTCAGCGCCGCCAGCAGGCTGTAGTGAGTGGAGGAGATAAACGGCACGGCGATGCGCTTACCAATGAGATCTTCGGGTTTACTGATGTTTTTCTTAACTACCAGCGCCTCGGAGTTACCCAATTTTGACGCCAGCAAAAAGACTTCAATCGGCACCTGCTGACTGGCAGCGACCGCTAACGGGCTGGAGCCAAGATTACCGATTTGCACGTCGCCAGAAGCCAGCGCCCGCACGATACTGGCCCCGCTGTCAAACTTACGCCAGTCCACGGTCGCCCCGCTCTCTTTGGCAAAGGTATTATCAGCCTGAGCCACTTTCGCCGGTTCGGCGGAGGTTTGATACGCAACGGTGACGTTCACCGCCTGCGCCTGAAAAGCGATGAATGCCAGTGCGGCAAGGAGTGTGTTACGCGATGAAATTGCCATGATTGTCTGCTCCCCTGTCTTGTTATGGGAGCAGTATTCGCGGAGAAAATAATTTGATAAAAGAATTAATCATTATGGACAATATGTTTTTATTCTTAGCAAAAAAACGGCAAAAGATAGATGAGTTATGCATTTATCAATCGTTTACCCACAAAGAAATGCCACATTTCTTTTTATATACGAATAAAAATTCAAACGATAAAAATTTATTTCACCACTCCACCAACCAGTCAACCAATAATAAATAGATATATTATTCTGATTTCATATGATGCAACCTTTAAAACCTCTTCGTCATACCAATCCATTCATAAAACGAATATAAAAAGTAATGGTTGATAAAAGATATTTTTTAAATGCAATTAATTGACAAACTAAATCACATCTAAATACAATATATAAAAAATATAATCACATTCACAAAACACACAAACACTTAACATATGATACACACAAATCAAACTTATACCGCTTACGGCCCTCCGGGCATTAATTGACCTGTTCTCAGGATTATTCTTTTTTACCGCGTGTCATTTTTAACATCTGAGTATGTTGCAGAGGGTTGCCGCTCTGCATTCGTCGCGCTTTCAGCATAATAATTACAATGGAGTGTCATGAATTGGATAAGGTTTTAAATTCTGCGTTGCATTCATCAGCAGAAAAGAGGAAAGGTATCCTTGCGATTGGCGCACATCCTGACGATATTGAATTAGGTTGTGGCGCATCGCTTGCTCGTCTTGCGCAGAAAGGATTTTATATCGCCGCCGTTGTCATGACTGCTGGCGATTCGGGTGTAAGCGAAATCATCGATCGTCATGAAGAATCTCGCGAAGCATTAAAGATGTTGGGGTGTCAGCAAACTATTCATCTTAATTTTTCAGACACCCGTACACATCTGCAACTCAATGATATGATTTCCTCCCTGGAAGATATTATTAAAAATCAAATTCCCGCTGATGTAGAAATCATACGGGTATATACCATGCATGATGCTGACCGCCATCAGGATCATCTGGCAGTTTATCAGGCATCAATGGTTGCCTGCCGTACTATTCCACAGATTCTCGGCTATGAAACTCCAAGCACCTGGCTTTCATTTATGCCCCAGGTTTTTGAATCCGTAAAAGAAGAATATTTTACTGTAAAACTTGCAGCGTTAAAAAAACATAAAAGCCAGGAGCGACGTGATTATATGCGTCATGAACGTTTACGTGCTGTTGCACAATTTCGCGGACAACAGGTCAATAGCGATCTGGGTGAAGGCTTTGTTATTCATAAAATGATTCTTTGAGTAGATTAAATGAAAACCTGGATCTTTATATTTATGGCCGTAGCAATATTGCTATGGTTTTTGAGTACGTTAAGGCGTAAGCCCAGCCAAAAGAAAGGCTGTATTGACGCAATTATTCCTGCCTATAACGAAGGCCCTTGTCTGGCACAGTCGCTGGAAAATCTGCTGCGCAACCCTTATTTTTGTCGGGTAATTTGCGTTAACGACGGTTCCACAGATAATACCGAAGCGGTAATGGCGGAAGTGAAACGCAAATGGGGCGATCGGTTTGTTGCTGTTACGCAAAAAAATACCGGCAAAGGCGGCGCTCTAATGAACGGCCTCAACTACGCCACATGTGACCAGGTTTTTTTAAGCGATGCCGATACTTACGTCCCTCCAGATAAAAACGGCATGGGTTATATGTTGGCGGAAATTGAGCGTGGTGCTGATGCCGTAGGCGGCATTCCCTCCACAGCATTAAAAGGCGCAGGTTTGCTGCCACATATTCGCGCTACTGTGAAACTGCCGATGATCGTTATGAAGCGCACGCTACAACAGCTTTTGGGCGGCGCCCCGTTTATTATCAGCGGTGCCTGCGGGATGTTCCGTACCGATGTATTGCGTAAATTCGGTTTCTCGGATCGTACCAAAGTTGAAGATCTCGACCTCACCTGGACGTTGGTCGCCAATGGTTACCGCATTCGTCAGGCGAATCGCTGCATCGTATACCCTCAGGAATGCAACAACCCGCGCGAGGAGTGGAGTCGCTGGCGACGTTGGATTGTGGGCTATGCGGTATGTATGCGTCTGCATAAAAGGCTTTTATTTAGCCGTTTCGGCATCTTCAGTATTTTCCCTATGCTGTTGGTCGTGCTCTATGGCGTTGGGATTTATCTCACCACCTGGTTTAATGAATTAATTACCACCGGGCCACATGGCGTAATAGTGGCTATGTTTCCGCTTATCTGGGTCGGCGTAGTTTGTGTTATTGGTGCTTTTAGCGCCTGGTTTCATCGTTGCTGGTTGTTGGTGCCTTTAGCGCCACTTTCCGTTGTGTATGTATTATTAGCTTATGCCATCTGGATTATTTATGGACTTATTGCCTTTTTTACTGGACGCGAACCTCAGCGCGACAAACCCACCCGTTATTCCGCACTGGTGGAAGCGCCAACCGCTTATTCCCAACCTTCTGTCGCAGGAACTGAAAAGCTATCTGAAGCTTAATGTTAAAGAGAAAAATATTCAGATTGCTGACCAGGTGATTATTGATGAAAGTGCCGGTGAAGTTGTTATCGGTGCCAATACCCGTATTTGCCACGGTGTGGTTATTCAAGGGCCGGTAGTGATTGGTGCAAACTGCCTGATAGGTAATTATGCGTTTATTCGCCCCGGTACGGTAATCAACAATGACGTAAAAATTGGTTTTGCCACTGAAATCAAAAATGCAGTTATTGAAGCGGAAGCGGTGATTGGACCGCAATGTTTTATTGCCGATTCTGTTGTTGCAAGCCAGGCATATTTGGGCGCACAGGTGCGTACCAGTAATCATCGACTGGATGAACAGCCAGTATCGGTTCGCACCCCAGAGGGTATTATCGCTACCGGCTGCGATAAATTAGGTTGTTATATTGGTCAGCGTTCACGTCTTGGCGTGCAGGTAATTATTTTACCTGGACGAATTATTTCGCCAAACACGCAACTTGGCCCGCGCGTTATTGTAGAACGCAATTTACCTACCGGAAATTATTCACTCCGGCAAGAGCTTATCCGTACAGGAGATTAAAATGATAAAACGGACGTTATTAGCAGCGGCAATCTTTAGCACATTGCCCGCTTATGCCGGGTTAACTTCCATTACCGCAGGCTACGATTTTACCGATTATTCTGGCGATCATGGCAACCGTAATTTAGCGTATGCTGAACTGGTAGCAAAAGTTGAAAACGCAACGCTGCTTTTTAATCTTTCCCAGGGGCGTCGTGATTATGAGACTGAACGTTTCAATGCTACACGCGGTCAGGGTGCTGTCTGGTACAAATGGAATAATTGGCTGACAACCCGCACGGGGATTGCCTTTGCGGATAATACGCCGGTCTTTGCTCGCCAGGATTTTCGTCAGGATATTAACCTGGCCCTGCTGCCAAAAACGCTGTTCACGACCGGTTATCGCTACACTAAATATTACGATGATGTTGAAGTCGATGCCTGGCAAGGCGGCGTATCGCTCTACACTGGCCCGGTGATCACCAGCTATCGCTATACCCATTATGACTCCAGCGATGCGGGCGGCAGTTACAGCAATATGATTTCCGTGCGTCTGAATGACCCTCGCGGCGGCGGTTATACTCAACTTTGGCTTAGTCGTGGGACGGGAGCTTATACCTACGACTGGTCGCCAGAGACGCGTCACGGCAGCATGAAGAGCGCCAGTTTACAACGTATTCAACCGTTGACTGAGCAACTTAATCTGGGGCTGACGGCGGGTAAAGTATGGTATGACACGCCAACCGATGATTATAACGGCCTGCAATTCGCTGCCAATCTGACCTGGAAATTCTGATTCCTTCCGCCGCCTGCTATCCGGGCGGCAATCCCACGTGATTAGCGCCCAAACACTCTCCTTCCCTCTTCGTTTCCTCCAGACATCACCCACATTCATCGGATAAATTTTATTCTCCGGTGTTATATACTATAGGGGGGTATGCATTGACACATAGCATACCCCCCTATAGTATGTTGCGTGCAGATGAGATGAGGTGCGAAATGCCCAGTACTCCGGAAGAGAAGAAAAAGGTGCTTACTCGAGTTCGTCGCATTCGGGGGCAGATTGATGCTCTGGAACGGTCACTGGAGGGTGATGCCGAATGCCGTGCCATACTCCAGCAGATCGCTGCCGTTCGGGGCGCGGCTAACGGGCTGATGGCAGAAGTGCTTGAAAGCCATATCCGGGAAACGTTTGACCGAAATGACTGCTACAGCCGCGAAGTCAGCCAATCCGTTGATGACACGATTGAACTGGTTCGAGCCTATCTTAAGTAGCTGAAACCACTACCCTATTGAGGAAAAGCGAAATATGAAATCACGTGCTGCCGTTGCATTTGCACCCGGTAAACCACTGGAAATCGTTGAAATTGACGTTGCACCACCGAAAAAAGGTGAAGTGCTGATAAAAGTCACTCATACCGGCGTCTGCCATACCGACGCATTTACCCTCTCCGGCGATGACCCGGAAGGTGTATTCCCGGTCGTTCTCGGTCACGAAGGGGCTGGCGTTGTGGTTGAAGTCGGTGAAGGCGTGACCAGCGTTAAACCTGGCGACCATGTGATCCCGCTTTACACCGCAGAATGCGGCGAGTGCGAATTCTGTCGCTCTGGCAAAACCAACCTCTGCGTCGCGGTTCGCGAAACCCAGGGCAAAGGCCTGATGCCAGACGGCACCACACGTTTTTCTTACAATGGGCAACCGCTGTATCACTACATGGGCTGTTCCACCTTCAGTGAATATACCGTGGTCGCGGAAGTTTCACTGGCCAAAATTAATCCAGAAGCAAACCATGAACACGTCTGCCTGCTGGGCTGTGGCGTTACCACCGGTATTGGCGCAGTGCACAACACCGCTAAAGTCCAGCCTGGTGATTCTGTTGCCGTGTTTGGTCTTGGCGCTATTGGTCTGGCAGTGGTTCAGGGCGCACGTCAGGCGAAAGCGGGACGGATTATCGCTATCGATACCAACCCGAAGAAATTCGATCTGGCGCGTCGCTTCGGTGCCACCGACTGCATTAATCCGAATGACTACGACAAACCGATTAAAGATGTCCTTCTGGATATCAACAAATGGGGTATCGACCATACCTTTGAGTGCATCGGCAACGTCAATGTGATGCGCGCGGCGCTGGAAAGTGCTCACCGTGGCTGGGGTCAGTCGATAATCATTGGTGTGGCTGGCGCTGGTCAGGAAATCTCAACCCGTCCATTCCAGTTGGTCACCGGTCGCGTATGGAAAGGTTCCGCATTTGGCGGCGTGAAAGGTCGTTCCCAGTTGCCGGGTATGGTTGAAGATGCGATGAAAGGTAATATCGACCTGGAGCCGTTTGTAACGCATACCATGAGGCTGGATGAAATTAATGACGCCTTTGAATTAATGCATGAAGGCAAATCCATTCGCACCGTCATTCGTTATTAATATCCCGCACGTAACAAGCCGTCGCCATCCTGTTCGCGGATGGTGACGGACATATAATTACCACATCAAATCATCAGGCACCTTAAAGTCGGCATACGGATCGTCTTCATCCTGCTCTTCGGCGCTGAGTGCACTGTGCAACACAATACTGCTGGCATCACGCTGGGCGATTTTGTCGGCAACGCTTGCCGGAATAATGGCGTATTCACCTTCACTATTGCCGTCAGTAACCAAACGGGCAATCGCCAGACGGCCATTAATCAACTGCGTTTGCGTGAGCTTATCGACAAAAATTTTCTTAATCAGATTGCCGTCGGTGAAGTTAAAACCGATATCGCCATTGGTAATGGTGATACGGTTCATTTCGATAAGCTGCTTCACCTGAGCTTTATATTCTTTCGCTAACGCCGCTTGTTTTTGTTGCTCACTAAGCTGTTTATCACGCTCAAGCTGTGCCTTTTTATTTTCTTCTACCGCCGCCCGAGCTTCACGCGCCTGAACGCGCGATTTTTTCGCCGTTCTCTCGACCTTCGCCGCTTTTTTGCTGGTGACTAATCCTGCTTTGAGCAACTGCTCTTGTAAGGTAAGTTTTGCCATCTTTATTTCCAAACCCGCTGAATAATTTTTGCGAGTATACCTGTAAATACAGTGAGTGTATCGAAGTGGGCTTTCTCTCTCATGTGACCTGGCGTCAGCATTTTAAATTTCACTTTGGTGTCAGCCCTGCAGGGTGGCGCAAAACCTTCCGTGGTATGGCATGATAGCGCCCGGAAGAGAGTCAATTCAGGGTTGTGAATGTGAAACCAGTAACACTATACGATGTCGCCGAGTATGCCGGAGTCTCTTATCAGACCGTTTCCCGCGTGGTAAATCAGGCCAGCCACGTTTCTGCGAAAACGCGGGAAAAAGTGGAAGCGGCAATGGCGGAGCTGAATTACATTCCCAACCGCGTGGCACAGCAACTGGCGGGCAAACAGTCGCTGCTGATTGGCGTTGCTACTTCCAACCTGGCGCTTCATGCGCCTTCACAAATTGTTGCGGCAATTAAATCCCGCGCCGATCAACTCGGTGCCAGCGTAGTGGTATCAATGGTGGAACGCAGTGGCGTCGAAGCCTGTAAAGCGGCGGTTCATAATCTTCTCGCACAACGCGTCAGCGGCCTGATCATCAACTATCCCCTGGATGAACAAGATGCCATCGCCGTAGAGGCAGCCTGCGGTCACGTGCCAGTTTTGTTTCTTGATGTCTCCGACAAATCCCCCATTAACAGCATTATTTTTTCCCATGATGACGGCGCACGGCTCGGCGTGGAGCATCTGGTCGCGTTGGGTCACCAGCAAATTGCGCTGTTAGCGGGTCCATTAAGTTCTGTCTCGGCGCGTCTGCGTCTGGCGGGCTGGCACAAATATCTCGATTGCAATCAACTACAGCCAATAGCGGAGCTTGAGGGCGACTGGAGCGCCATGTCCGGTTTTCAACAAACCATGCAGATGCTGAATGAGGGCATTACTCCCACCGCAATGCTGGTTGCTAACGATCAGATGGCGCTGGGTGCAATGCGCGCCATTACCGAGTCCGGGCTACGCGTCGGCGCGGATATCTCGGTAGTGGGATACGACGATACCGAAGACAGCTCGTGTTATATCCCTCCGTTAACCACCATTAAACAGGATTTTCGCCTGCTGGGGCAAACCAGCGTGGACCGCTTGCTGCAACTCTCTCAGGGCCTGGCGGTGAAGGGAAATCAGCTATTGCCCGTATCACTGGTGACACGTAAAACCACCCTGCCACCCAATACGCAAACTGCCTCTCCCCGCGCGTTGGCGGATTCATTAATGCAGCTGGCACGGCAAATTTCCCGGCTGGAAACCGGGCAGTGAGCGCAACACAATTAATGTGAGTCAGCTCACTCATTAAGCACTCCAGGCTTTACACTCTATGCTTCCGGCTCGTATGTTGTGTGAAATTGTGAGCGGATAACAATTTCACACAGGATACAGCAATGACCATGATTACGGATTCACTGTCCGTCGTATTACAACGTCGTGACTGGGAAAACCCTGGCGTTACCCAACTCAACCGCCTTGCGGCGCATCCTCCTTTTGCCAGCTGGCGAAATAGTGAAGAAGCCCGCGAGAATCGCCCTTCCCGCCAGTTGCACAGTCTGAATGGCAAATGGCAATTTGCCTGGTTCCCCGCCCCCGAAGCTGTGCCGGAAAGCTGGCTGGAGTGCGATCTTCCTGACGCCGATACAGTCCCCGTCCCCTCAAACTGGCAGATGCACGGTTACGATGCCCCCATCTACACCAACGTGACCTATCCCATTGCGGTCAATCCGCCGTGTGTTCCCGCAGAGAATCCGACTGGATGTTACTCGCTCACATTTAATGTCGATGAAAGCTGGCTACAGGAAGGTCAGACGCGGATTATTTTTGATGGGGTTAACTCAGCGTTTCATTTGTGGTGCAACGGACGCTGGGTCGGTTACGGGCAGGACAGCCGTTTGCCGTCTGAATTTGATCTGAGTGACTTTTTACGCGCCGGAGAAAACCGCCTCGCGGTGATGGTGTTGCGCTGGAGTGACGGCAGTTATCTGGAAGATCAGGATATGTGGCGGATGAGCGGCATTTTCCGCGACGTCTCGTTGCTGCACAAACCAACCACGCAAATCAGCGATTTCCATGTTGCTACTCACTTTAATGACGATTTCAGCCGCGCTGTTCTGGAGGCAGAAGTTCAGATGTGTGGCGAACTGCGCGACGATCTGCGGATAACGGTTTCTTTGTGGCAGGGTGAAACGCAGGCCGCCAGCGCCACCGCGCCTTTCGGCGGCGAAATTATCGATGAGCGCGGCGGTTATGCCGATCGCGTCACGCTACGTCTGAACGTCGAAAATCCGGCGCCGTGGAGCGCAGAAACCCCGAATCTTTACCGTGCGGTGGTTGAACTGCACACCGCTGACGGCGCGCTGATTGAAGCGGAAGCCTGTGATGTCGGCTTCCGCCAGGTGCGGATTGAAAATGGTCTGCTGCTGCTGAACGGTAAGCCGTTGCTGATTCGCGGCGTTAACCGTCACGAGCATCATCCCCTGCACGGTCAGGCCATGGATGAGCAGACGATGGTGCAGGATATCCTGCTTATGAAGCAGAACAACTTTAACGCCGTGCGCTGTTCGCATTATCCGAACCATCCGCTGTGGTACACACTGTGCGACCGCTACGGCCTGTATGTGGTGGATGAAGCTAATATTGAAACCCACGGCATGGTGCCAATGAACCGCCTGACAGATGATCCGCAGTGGCTGCCAGCAATGAGCGAACGCGTAACGCGGATGGTGCGGCGCGATCGTAATCACCCGAGCGTAATTATCTGGTCGCTGGGGAATGAATCAGGCCACGGCGCTAATCACGACGCGCTGTATCGCTGGATTAAATCTGTCGATCCATCACGTCCGGTGCAGTATGAAGGCGGCGGAGCCGACACCTCTGCAACCGATATTATTTGCCCGATGTACGCGCGCGTGGATGAAGATCAACCCTTCCCGGCAGTACCGAAATGGTCAATCAAAAAATGGCTTTCGCTGCCAGGTGAGTTGCGCCCGCTGATCCTCTGTGAATACGCCCACGCGATGGGTAACAGCCTCGGCGGCTTTGCCAAATACTGGCAGGCGTTTCGTCAGTACCCTCGTTTACAGGGTGGCTTCGTCTGGGACTTGGTGGATCAGTCACTGATTAAATATGATGAAAACGGCAACCCGTGGTCGGCCTACGGCGGTGATTTTGGCGATACGCCAAACGATCGCCAGTTCTGCATGAACGGTCTGGTCTTTGCCGATCGCACGCCGCATCCGGCGCTGACGGAAGCAAAACACCAGCAGCAGTTTTTCCAGTTCCGTTTATCCAGGCAAACCATCGAAGTGAACAGCGAATACCTGTTCCGTCATAGCGATAACGAAACCCTGCACTGGTCGGTGGCGCTGGATGGCAAGCCGTTGGCAAGTGGCGAAGTGCCTCTGAATGTCGCCCCGCAAGGTAAACAGTTGATTGAATTGCCTGAACTGCCACAGCCGGAAAACGCCGGACAACTCTGGCTAACGGTACACGTAGTGCAACCGAACGCGACCGCATGGTCAGAAGCCGGACACATCAGCGCCTGGCAACAGTGGCGTCTGGCGGAAAACCTCAGTGTGACGCTTCCCTCTGCGCCCCACTCCGCCCCGCAACTGACCACCAGCGAAACGGATTTTTGTATCGCGCTGGATAACAAGCGTTGGCAATTTAACCGCCAGTCAGGCCTTCTTTCTCAGATGTGGATTGGCGATGAAAAACAACTTCTGACGCCGCTGCGCGACCAGTTCACCCGTGCGCCGCTGGATAACGACATTGGCGTGAGTGAAGCAACGCGTATTGACCCGAACGCCTGGGTAGAACGCTGGAAGGCAGCGGGACATTACCAGGCAGAAGCGGTGTTGTTGCAGTGCACGGCAGATCTGCTTGCCGACGCGGTGCTGATTACGACTGTCCACGCCTGGCAGCATCAGGGGAAAACTTTATTTATCAGCCGGAAAACCTACCGGATTGATGGATTCGGTGAAATGGCCATCAGTGTGGATGTTGAAGTGGCAAGCGATACGCCGCATCCGGCGCGGATTGGCCTGACCTGCCAACTGGCACAGGTCGCAGAACGGGTTAACTGGCTGGGGCTGGGGCCGCAAGAAAACTATCCCGACCGCCTTACTGCGGCCTGTTTTGACCGCTGGGATCTGCCGTTGTCTGACATGTATACGCCGTACGTCTTCCCGAGCGAGAACGGTCTGCGCTGCGGGACGCGCGAATTGAATTATGGCTCACACCAGTGGCGCGGCAACTTCCAGTTCAATATCAGCCGCTACAGCCAACAACAACTGATGGAAACCAGTCATCGCCATCTGCTGCACGCGGAAGAAGGCAGCTGGCTGAATATCGACGGTTTCCATATGGGGATTGGTGGCGACGACTCCTGGAGCCCGTCCGTTTCGGCAGAATACCAACTGAGCGCCGGTCGCTACCATTACCAGTTAGTCTGGCGTCAAAAATAATAATAACCGGGCAGGCCATGTCTGCCCGTATTTCGCGTAAGGAAATCCATTATGTTCTATCTAAAAAACACAAACTTTTGGATGTTCGGCTTATTCTTTTTCTTTTACTTTTTTATCATGGGAGCCTACTTCCCGTTTTTCCCGATTTGGCTACATGACATCAACCATATCAGCAAAAGTGATACGGGCATTATTTTCGCTGCGATTTCCCTGTTCTCTCTGTTATTTCAACCGCTGTTTGGCTTGCTTTCTGACAAACTTGGACTGCGCAAATACCTGCTGTGGATTATTACCGGCATGTTAGTGATGTTTGCGCCATTCTTTATTTTTATCTTTGGCCCGCTGTTACAATACAATATTTTAGTAGGTTCGGTTGTTGGTGGTATTTATCTAGGCTTTTGTTTTAACGCCGGTGCGCCAGCAGTAGAGGCATTTATCGAGAAAGTCAGCCGTCGCAGTAATTTCGAATTTGGTCGCGCGCGGATGTTTGGCTGTGTTGGCTGGGCGCTGTGTGCCTCGATTGTCGGCATCATGTTCACCATCAATAATCAGTTTGTTTTCTGGCTGGGTTCTGGCTGTGCACTCATTCTCGCCATTTTGCTCTTTTTCGCCAAAACGGATGCACCTTCTTCCGCCACGGTTGCCAATGCCGTAGGTGCCAACCATTCGGCATTTAGCCTTAAGCTGGCGCTGGAACTGTTCAGACAACCCAAACTGTGGTTTTTGTCGCTGTATGTTATTGGCGTTTCCTGCACCTACGATGTTTTTGACCAACAGTTTGCTAATTTCTTTACTTCGTTCTTTGCCACCGGTGAGCAGGGTACGCGGGTATTTGGCTATGTCACAACAATGGGCGAATTACTTAACGCTTCGATTATGTTCTTTGCGCCACTGATCATTAATCGCATCGGCGGGAAAAACGCCCTGCTGCTGGCTGGCACCATTATGTCAGTACGTATTATTGGCTCATCGTTCGCCACCTCGGCACTGGAAGTGGTTATTCTAAAAACGCTGCATATGTTTGAAGTACCGTTCCTGCTGGTGGGCTGCTTTAAATATATTACCAGCCAGTTTGAAGTGCGTTTTTCAGCGACAATTTATCTGGTCTGTTTCTGCTTCTTTAAGCAACTGGCGATGATTTTTATGTCTGTTCTGGCAGGCAATATGTATGAAAGTATCGGTTTCCAGGGCGCGTATCTGGTGCTGGGTCTGGTGGCGCTGGGCTTCACCTTAATTTCCGTGTTCACGCTCAGCGGCCCCGGCCCGCTTTCTCTGCTGCGTCGCCAGGTGAATGAAGTCGCTTAAGCAATCAATGTCGGAACGGAATAATCGTAATGAACATGTCGATGACAGAAAGAATAAAAGCAGGAAAGCTATTTACCGATATGTGCGAAGGCTTACCTGAAAAAAGACTTCGTGGGAAAACGTTAATGTATGAGTTTAATCACTCGCATCCAGCGGAAGTTGAAAAAAGGGAAAGCCTGATTAAAGAAATGTTTGCCACGGTAGGGGAAAATGCCTGGATAGAACCGCCTGTCTATTTCTCTTACGGTTCCAACATTCATATAGGCCGCAATTTTTATGCAAATTTCAATTTAACCATCGTCGATGATTACACGGTAACGATCGGTGATAACGTACTGATTGCACCCAACGTTACTATTTCCGTTACCGGGCACCCTGTACACCATGAATTAAGAAAAAACGGAGAGATGTACTCTTTTCCGATAACGATTGGTAATAATGTCTGGATTGGCAGTCATGTAGTCATTAATCCAGGCGTCACCATCGGGGAAAATTCGGTTATTGGCGCGGGTAGTGTCGTCACAAAAGACATTCCGCCAAACGTCGTGGCTGCGGGCGTTCCTTGTCGGGTTATTCGCGAAATAAACGACCGGGATAAGCAATATTATTTCAAAGATTATGAGACTGATGGCAAAAGCAAAATTGCCTGATGCGCTACGCTTATCAGGCCTGCAAGTTCAGTGCTCTACGTAAGCCGGATAAGGCGTTCACGCCGCATCCGGCATGAACAAAGCGATGGAACAAATGTCGGATGCGCCACTGGGCACATCCGACATTTTCCCATCATCTGGCGAAACAAGCGTCACCTCATGCCTCTTTGACCCACAGCTGCGGAAAACGTGCCGGTGCAAATCGCAGGGTTATGATCATCAGCCCAACAACGCACAGCGCATGAAACACCCAGTCCATCAGGTAATTGCCGCTGATACTACGCAACACGCCAGAAAACCAGGGGGAAAGCCCGGCGATGATAAAGCCGATCCCCTGCATAAACGCCACCAGCTTGCCAGCAATACCCGGTTGCGGAGAGTGGTCGAGAGCCAGCAGCAAACAGAGCGGAAACGCGCCGCCCAGACCTAAACCACACACCATCGCCCACAATACCGGCAATTGCAGTGGCAGCCAGATAAAGCCACAGAAACCAACCAGTTGTAACGCCAGTGCCAGCATCAAAAGTTTGCGCCGATCCTGATGGCGAGCCATGGCAGGCATCAGTAACGCCCCCGCAGCTTGCCCAAGCGTCATCAACGCCAGCAAGGAGCCGCTGTACTGCGCGCTGGCGCCAATCTCAATATAGAAGGCGGGTAACCAGGCAATCAGGCTGGCGTAACCGCCGTTAATCAGACCGAAGTAAAGCCCCAGCGTCCAGGCGCGAGGAGTGAATACCACACGAACCGGAGTGATTGTCGTGTTATGAGATGAAGAAGCCTGGTGATTGCTCTGCCACCACCAGGCAAAGAGCGCAATAATGGCAGGTAGCGCCCACCAGGCGAGTGTTTGATACCACTTTTCGCTGTGTTGAACTAACCAGGACGTCAGGGCTGCACCTAGTCCACCACCGCCCATCAGAGCCGCAGACCACAGCCCCATCACCAGTGGCGTGCTCTGCTGAAAACGCCGTTTAATCACCGAAGGCATCACCGCCTGAATGATGCCAATTCCCACCCCACCGAGCAGTGCGCTGCTGAGCAGCAGCACACTTTGAGGGTAAAGCTCACGCATCAATGCACCGACGGCAATCAGCACCAGGCTGATGGCGACGCTGCGACGTTCGCTGACATGCTGATGAAGCCAGCTTCCGGTCAGCGCCAGCCCGCCCATGGTGACCACCGGCAGAGCCGTCAACAGGGCTGCCACGCTAAAGCTCATTCCACTCGCCTGACGCAATTGCGGTAGCAGTGGTCCGACGGAGGTGAGCAGTGGTCGCATATTAAGACCAATCAGCACCAGAACCAGCAGCATCGTGAACGTCTTTTGATGGTCGCGCATGGCTGTCAGAACGGTTTGGTCGGCAGATATTTGCCATCTAAGGTGATGACCGCGCGTTCGCCACCTTCCGGGTCCGCCACCTTCTTGACGTCGAGTTTGAAGTTAATCGCACTGATGATGCCATCGCCGAACTTCTCATGAACCAACGCTTTCAGAGTGGTGCCGTACACCTGCAACATTTCATAGAAACGGTACATCGTTGGGTCGGTTGGAACACGGTCATCAATGCAGCCACGCAGCGGAATCATCTGCAACAGTAGAATGGCGTCTTCGTCGAGATCCAGCTTCGCCCCAACCAGACGGGCAGCGTCGGCAGGAAGCGCCTGCTGCCCCAGCAAAGCAGCGGTCACGAAGGCTTCTGCCAGACCGGTGCCGTCGGCAATCTCGGCAAATGAGAGATCTTTTTTAGCTTTGCTGAGCAAAATAGCATCGGCAAGATCAAGGCGAATATTGCGGTTAATTTGCGACTGAATCATGGTAAATCTCCTGATGGATTAAAAGTATGGTTACGCTGCAGCTTGCTGGCGTAGCGGTATGGCACAAACGCCGGGATTGGTTGCCAGTGGCACGAACTGGCGGGTTGCGCCGTCAAAGGCTGCGATACTGCCGCTTTCAATGTCGTAGACCCAGCCATGCAGGGCGATCCGCCCCTCTTCGAGCGCCAGGCGCACCGATGGATGAGTTTGCAAATTAGCCAACTGAGCAATCACGTTTTCACGTACCATCGCCGCAGCTTTGGACGGTAAATCGCGATGCGGGCGCGCCTCATTAACGACGCGGGCAGAATCGGCATAACGCAGCCAGTGGGAGACGGCAGGCATATGGTCCATGCACTGACAGCTGGCAATGGCGGTCATCGCGCCACAGTTTGAATGACCACAAATCACAATGTCGGATACCCTAAGCGCAGCGACGGCATACTCCACCGAAGCCGAAACACCACCGGGTTCTGGCCCGTAAGAAGGGACGATATTGCCCGCGTTGCGAATAACGAACAGATCGCCGGGTTCACGTTGCGTCACCAGCTCAGGAACCAGACGGCTATCGGAGCAGGAAATAAAAAGTGTGCGCGGGCTTTGCTGTGTCGCCAGCTTTTTAAACAAGGCTTCCCGCTCAGGAAATGCCTCGCGCTGGAATTTAAGGAATCCATCAATAATCTCTTTCACCGTTAACCTCTGTCTGTCTCTGGAATGAGAGGCAGACTACTCGCCGATTGCCATAAGGTAAAAGACTCATTTATGATGAGTTCTATTGGATTTACTTATAGGTTGGCGAATGCTCTCTCGACATATCAATTATTTTCTTGCCGTGGCTGAACATGGCAGCTTCACCCGTGCCGCCAGTGCGTTGCACGTCTCCCAGCCTGCGCTTTCCCAGCAGATTCGCCAGTTAGAGGAGAGTTTAGGCGTGCCGCTGTTTGACCGTAGCGGGCGAACGATTCGTCTCACTGATGCAGGAGAAGTCTGGCGACAGTACGCCAGCCGGGCATTACAGGAACTGGGAGCGGGTAAACGGGCGATTCATGATGTTGCCGATCTGACGCGAGGATCGCTGCGTATCGCCGTCACCCCTACCTTTACGAGCTACTTTATCGGCCCTTTAATGGCGGATTTCTATGCGCGTTACCCCGGCATCACGCTCCGGCTACAGGAAATGTCGCAGGAGAAAATCGAAGATCTGCTTTGCCGCGACGAGCTGGACGTTGGGATTGCTTTCGCGCCAGTGCATTCGCCGGAGCTGGAGGCAATTCCTTTACTGACAGAAAGTTTAGCTTTAGTCGTGGCGCAACATCATCCGCTGGCTGCCTGTGAACAGGTGGCGTTGAGTCGCTTGCATGATAAAAAACTGGTCCTGCTCAGCGCGGAATTTGCCACCAGAGAGCAAATTGACCACTACTGCGAGAAAGCGGGACTACATCCACAGGTGGTCATTGAGGCGAACTCAATTAGCGCGGTTCTGGAGCTGATTCGCCGCACTTCCCTTTCCACATTGTTACCAGCAGCGATTGCCACACAACATGATGGGCTTAAAGCTATTTCTCTTGCCCCGCCACTACTGGAAAGAACGGCGGTTTTGTTGCGGCGGAAAAATAGCTGGCAGACAGCCGCCGCGAAAGCATTTTTGCACATGGCGTTGGATGAATACGCGGTTGTTGGCGGGAATGAATCACGGTAGCCACTGACACAGGTCAGTGGCTCTTCAACACAGAGGAAATTACCGTTTGTAATCGATGGCTTCTGGCTGCTCCAGATATACGGTGGTTTGTGCCGGTTGTGTGCTGGCAATCACCTTGCCGCCACGTACCGAATAACGTACCGGAACCTGACGGCGCAGCGCATCAAATCCATTTTCAGCCGGCAGGATAATCAGGTTGGCGCTGTTTCCGGCGGCAATGCCGTAATCCTGCAAATTCAACGTCCTGGCGCTGTGGTGGGTGATTAAATTCAGGCCATCGTTAATCTGCCCGTAGCCCATCAGCTGGCAAACATGTAGCCCCATATGCAGCACTTGCAGCATATTCGCCGTTCCCAGCGGATACCACGGATCGAAGACATCATCGTGACCAAAGCAGACGTTAATGCCGGACTCCAGCATCTCTTTAACGCGCGTGATGCCGCGACGTTTTGGATACGTATCGAAACGCCCTTGCAGATGAATATTGACCAACGGGTTGGCGACAAAGTTAATACCGGACATTTTCAGCAAGCGGAACAGGCGCGAGGTATACGCCCCGTTATAGGAGTGCATTGCCGTGGTGTGGCTGGCGGTGACTCGCGCGCCCATGCCTTCACGGTGCGCCAGGGCAGCAACGGTTTCGACAAAGCGCGACTGTTCGTCATCGATCTCATCACAGTGAACGTCGATGAGACGGTCGTATTTTTGCGCCAGGGCGAAGGTTTTATGCAGCGACTCCACGCCGTATTCGCGGGTAAATTCAAAATGCGGAATAGCCCCAACAACGTCTGCCCCTAAGCGTAACGCCTCTTCCAGCAACGCTTCACCGTTGGGATACGACAAAATCCCTTCCTGCGGGAAGGCGACGATTTGCAGATCAATCCACGGCGCGACTTCCTGCTTCACTTCCAGCATCGCTTTTAGCGCAGTCAGCGTTGCGTCCGAAACATCGACATGGGTACGCACATGCTGAATACCGTTGGCAATCTGCCATTTCAGCGTTTGCCAGGCGCGTTGTTTCACATCGTCATGGGTTAATAACGCTTTGCGCTCGGCCCAGCGTTCAATGCCTTCAAACAGCGTGCCGGACTGATTCCAGTTCGGTTGCCCGGCGGTTTGCGTGGTGTCCAGGTGAATATGCGGCTCCACAAACGGCGGTATAACTAAACCTTGTTCGGCATCCAGGCTGTTTTCAGTTATGGGCATCGCGCCAGATTGCGCATCAATGGCGCTGATTTTTCCGTCCTGCAGATGAATCTGCCACAGCCCCTCTTTACCGGGCAACCGGGCATTAATAATGGTCTGTAAAGCGTTATTCGACACTGTTAGCCTCCACATGCGTCATTGCTGCCGTCGTTTTACGATTCAAAATCGGGTTAAGGATCAGATAGCTCAGCGCGCCACCTAATACCGCGTTGACCGGAACAATCCCCGGTAACCAGTGGCCTGCGGCAATCCCCAGCGCGACCGCCAGAATCGCCACCCAATTGACACTCATCATACGCGTGGTCGCAAAGTGCTCATAGCGGCGACGGTTCATCAGATAGTCGGCGATGATCACGCCACCCACCGGAGGAATAGCTGCCGAAAGGAAAGTCAGCCAGCCGACAAAATTGTTATACAGCCATAATGCGCAGACCGTACCGATAATACCGTTAATCACCGAAAGGGTTTTGCTCGACATACCGGTAATGTTGGCGAAACCTAAGCCCGACGCATAGAGCGCGTTATCGTTGGTGGTCCAGATATTCAGCCCCAGCACCACAATCGCAGGCAGCAGCAGACCCTGAGCAATCATCACATCAGAGATATCCGCCATCCCCAGCGCCGCAGCGCCCGCCGCACCGAAAATAAACATCAACGAGTTGCCGAGGAAAAAGGCCACCATCGCCACCAGCACCGCCAGTCTGGCATTGCGACCAAACCGGACAAAGTCAGCGGTGAGCGTGCCCGCACTGATAAATGAACCGACAACCAACGCCAGCGCGACATTGAAATCTAACGGTTGTGCGGGAACGACCGCTTTTAATGCGTCCAGGCCGCCCATGCCGTTAACGGCCAGCCACACGGAATAACCGCCAAGACAGGCGATAGCCGGAACTGCAATCACCGAAAGAACCGTCAGCGCCGAAATGCCAAAGAAGACGGTGACGGTCATCAGTAAACCGGAGACGGCAATCAGCAAATTAATATCCAGCCCGGTAGCCTTGCCCACCGGAATAGCAAACATCGCCACGCCAACGCCAAACCAGCCAACCTGGGTGCCGCCCAGCAGCAGTGAAGGCAGCCATGAGCCTTTAACACCAAACGAGAAGCGAGCAAGAAGATGGGTGGTCAGGCCGGTTTTTGCGCCAATGTAACCAAGAAATGAAGTGTAAATACCGAGGAGAAGATTACCGATGAGGACTGCGAGGAAGAAATCATGATAGCTAAGACCGGTTCCGAGAGTGCCTCCGGTCCACATACTGGCGGAAAAGAAGGTTAATCCCAGCATGACGAACGTCAATGCCAATACCCCTTTGCGCGCCGACTGCGGGACTGGCCCCTGGCTAAAGTTGTTATCTTGCGACACGAAATTCCTCCGTTTGCTGTTTGAAACCCAAAAAATCCGCCGCATTCTATTCATCTGAAAATAAAAAGCAATCGTTTCCGTGGTGGAATATATTTTTTATATGAATGAAAGCGAAAAGATGGGGAAAAAATTATCTGTGTAAAAACAGTGGGTAGGCATGATAAGACGCGCCAGCGTCGCATCAGGCATCGGCGCACAACTGTTGGATGCACCACGCGACGCATCCGACAATACCTTACTCTTCCATCGCCTGGCGGATCTGATCCAGCGACGCTGGATCATCAATGGTCGTCAGATCCCCCGGATCGCGTTTTTGGCAATTGCGAGACAAACCAGACGTGCGCCGGGCGGCCAAAGTTGCCAATCTGGCTGTCCACCAGCGCCATAATCGCCTTCTCTTGCGAATGCGCCACATCACGATCTTCCAGACTGTCGCTCTCTTTCGGAATGACAAACGCCACCGCCACCTGCCCTTTCAGCGCATCTTTTACCCCTACCACCGCTACTTCGGCAACGCCCGGATGACTGGAAATACTCTCTTCGATCTCGCGCGTCCCCAGCCGATGCCCGGCAACGTTAATCACATCGTCAGTACGCCCGAGAATAAAGTGATAACCGTCACCGTCGCGGATGCCCCAGTCAAACGTGGCGTAAACCGGACGGGAAAACAGCGACCAGTAAGTCTTCACAAAGCGGTCATCATCACCCCAGATGGTTTGAATACAGCCCGGCGGCAATGGTCCTTCCACCACCAGCATCCCTTTCTCATTGACACCACACGGCTCACCAGTGACTTCATTAAGCAACTGCACGTTGTAGCCATACATCGGCACGCCGGGGCTTCCCAGACGCGTCGGTCTGTCGTCCAGACCGCGAGCAATCGCCATAATCGGCCAGCCGGATTCAGTCTGCCAGTAGTTGTCGATGACCGGCACATCCAGCGTATTGCTCACCCAACTGGCGGTCGGCTCGTCCAGCGGTTCTCCTGCCAGATAGAGCACTTCCAGCGACGAGAGATCGTGTTTGCGAATTTCAGCGGTAGGGAATTTTTTCAGCACGCGAATGGCGGTCGGCGCCGAGAACATACGGCTAACCTGATATTTCTCGACAATTTTCCACCACACGCCGCAGTCCGGCCAGGTCGGCAATCCTTCGTAAACAATGGTCGCCATCCCCGCCAGCAGCGGCGCGTAGACGATATACGAATGCCCCACCACCCAGCCGATATCCGACGCGCAAAAGAACACGCCGCCCGCTTTGCCGCCAAAAATAGTTTCCATCGAGGTCGCCAGCGCCACCGCATATCCGCCCACATCACGCTGCACGCCTTTAGGTTTGCCGGTCGTGCCGGAGGTGTAGAGAATGCAGGAGGTTTCGTTGGATTCCAGCCACGCCACCGGCACCCGCGCGCCGATGTGCTGATGGCGCAACGACGCAAAATCGACATCCCGCCCGCTGACGCGCGCCATTTTCGCCAGCCCGCGATCCACCAGCAAAACATGGCGCGGCTGGTGTTGCGCCTGACTTATCGCATCGTCGAGCAATTTTTTATAGGGAATGATTTTGCCACCGCGCGCCCCGGCATCGGCCGAGACAATCAGCACCGGTTTAGCGTCATCAATCCGCGCCGCCACGCTGTGCGAGGCAAATCCACCAAATACCACCGAGTGAATAGCGCCAATGCGCGCGCAGGCCAGCAACGTAATATGCGCTTCGGCAATCATCGGCATATACACCAATACCCGATCGCCACGCTGCACGCCCAGTGAGCGCAGCATGGACGCCGCCGCGTTCACTTCGTCATATAACTGGCGAAAGGTAAAGGTGCGCTCTTCTTCTGTCTCCGAAGAGACGGCAATCAGCGCCAGCGCCTCTGGCTGTTTCTCCAGCCAGCGGTCGATGGCGTTGTGACACAAGTTGGTTCGACCCTCACAAAACCAACGGGCAAACGGCGGGTTGCTGTGATCAAGCGTTTGCGTAAAGGGCGTCTGCCAGTCAATACGCTGAGCCTGCTCAGCCCAGAACTGTTCCGGTTCATTAATCGAACGCTGATAAAATTCGCTAAAAGACATAATGCTCTCCTGTTGAACTTACGCCTTACCGCTGTTTGCTTAAATGACGTACAGGTCGAGATACTCATTGACCGGCATCTGTTCGAGGCGAGTTCTGTCGAGAGAAACCTCCAGAATGCGCTGCTGTTGGCGAGTCGGGAACTGGCGCGCGAGATTGATTTTGAATTTATCCACCAGCTTCGGAATGCCATCCTGACGGCGGCGAGCATGACCAATCGGGTACTCCACCACCACTTCTTCAAAGCGCGTACCGTCGGTGAACTCAAGGGTAATGGCATTGGCGATGGCGCGTTTTTCCGGGTCGTGGTAGTCAGCGGTAAATGCCGGATCTTCAAAGCAATTGATCTTCTCGCGCAGGGCATCGATACGTTTATCTTGCGCAACCTTGTCTTCGTAATCTGCCGCCGTTAAGCGCCCGAACAGCAGCGGGATCGCCACCATGTACTGAATGCAGTGATCGCGGTCTGCCGGGTTATTGAGCGGCCCTTTTTTATCGATGATACGAATACAGGCTTCGTGGGTGCGAATGGTCACTTTTTCGATATCTGCCGCCGTTTTGCCTGCTGCCTGCATCTGCTCATAGAGCGTCATCGCCGCTTCAACTGCCGTCTGGGAGTGGAACTCCGCCGGGAAGGAGATTTTGAACAGCACATTTTCCATAACGTAGGAACCGTACGGGCGCTGGAAGCGGAACGACTCACCTTTAAAGGAGACGTCGTAGAAGCCCCACACCGGCGCGGTCAGGGCTGATGGGTAACCCATTTCGCCGGTTTTCGCCATCAGTGCCAGACGTACCGCGCGGGAAGTGGCATCGCCTGCTGCCCAGGATTTACGTGTGCCGGTGTTCGGTGCATGGCGGTAAGTGCGCAGCGACTGACCGTCTACCCACGCCAGCGAAACGGCGTTGAGGATTTCCTCGCGGGTCAGGCCGAGCATTTCTGCGACCACGGCGGTGGAAGCCACTTTCACTAACAGAACGTGGTCGAGGCCGACGCGGTTAAAGGAGTTTTCCAGCGCGATGCAGCCCTGAATCTCATGGGCTTTAATCATTCCGGTCAGCACTTGTTTCATGGTCAACGGGGCTTTGCCGCTGGCGACCGCGTTGCGTGAAAGCCAATCCGCCGTTGCCAGAATACCGCCGAGGTTGTCGGAAGGATGCCCCCACTCCGCCGCCAGCCAGGTATCGTTGAAATCGAGCCAGCGGATCATTGCGCCGATGTTAAATGCCGCCTGAACGGGGTCGAGCTGAAACTGAGTTCCGGGGACGCGCACGCCGTTAGGTACGACGGTGCCAGGGACAATTGGCCCCAGCAGTTTTTTACAGGCCGGGTATTCGAGAGCTTCCAGACCGCAGCCGAGGGTGTCGAGCAGGCAGTAATGGGCGGTGTCGTAGGCCACTCTGGAGCTGATTTCGTAGTTCATTACGTAATCGACGATATCAACGATTTCACGGTCGAATTCCGGGCGGATGTTGTTGATTTGAGCTGACATTGGGTACGTTTCCTTCGGATTTTTTATAAAGTTAAAGTGGTTATTTTTTTACTCTGTTATCGAGGGTGAGTGTTTGCTTCTGAGCTGGCTTTCCCCCTCACCCTAACGGGCAAATTGTGCGCGCTGTTACCTCCTGCTCCGTTCTTCTTACTGCCGCTTATCCAGCGCAACAAACGGGCGGTCTTCCGGCCCTATGTAATTAGCGGAAGGACGGATAATTTTGTTGTCCTGACGTTGTTCGATAATGTGCGCCGCCCAGCCGGTGACGCGGGCGATAACAAACAGTGGAGTGAACATCTCGGTGGGAACGCCCATCATGTTGTAGGAAACAGCGGAGAACCAGTCGAGATTGGGGAACATCTTTTTGCTCTCCCACATCACCGTTTCCAGGCGATCGGCAATGTTGTACATCTTCAGCGAGCCGCCTTCCTGCGAGAGCTGCTTCGCCACACGCTTGATCACCTGATGGCGCGGGTCGGCGATGGTATAAACCGGATGGCCAAAACCAATCACCACTTCTTTGTTTTCCACGCGCTTGCGGATATCCGCTTCGGCTTCGTCCGGCGTTTCGTAGCGTTGCTGGATCTCCAGTGACACTTCATTCGCCCCGCCGTGCTTCGGCCCGCGCAGTGCACCAATCGCGCCGATAATGGCTGAATACATATCAGAGCCGGTGCCCGCAATCACCCGGCTGGTAAAGGTGGAGGCGTTAAACTCATGCTCGGCGTACAGCACCAGCGAAATTTGCATCGCCTTTTCCCAACTTTGCGACGGCTTTTCACCATGCAGCAGATGCAGGAAGTGACCGCCGATAGAGTCGTCATCGGTTTCCGGCTGGATGCGTTCGCCGTTGTGGCTGTAGTGATACCAGTAGAGAAGAATCGAACTCAGCGACGCCAACAGTTTGTCGGCAATATCCCGCGCGCCGGAGACGGTGTGCCCCTCTTTTTCCGGCAGCGTGCAGCCGAGCGCGGAAACGCCGGTGCGCATAACATCCATCGGGTGCGACGCCGCAGGTAAAGCCTCCAGCACGGTACGCACGTTAGCCGGTAAACCGCGCAGGGCTTTCAGTTTCGTTTTGTAAGCGGCGAGTTCGTCACGGGTCGGCAGTTTGCCGTGGATCAGCAGATGCGCCACTTCTTCAAATTCGCAATGTTCTGCGAGATCGAGAATATCGTAGCCGCGATAGTGCAGGTCGTTGCCGCTTTTGCCTACGGTACAAAGCGCGGTGTTACCCGCCGGAACGCCAGAAAGTGCCACAGATTTTTTTGGTTTAATGACATGGGTACTGTTTTGCAGGATCGTTGTGTCGCTCATGTTGTCCTCGTCATTGTTATCATTTGTAGGGTCGAGATTGTTGTCGGATGCGACGCCATGCGTCTTATCCGACCTACAGTTCAGTACACCTCGTAGGCCTGATAAGTCGCGTCAGCGGCGCATCAGGCATCGGTTGTCGAATACAACCACCAGACGTTTGTTTATTTCGCCTGGCTACGGGCAAACAGGTCGTCGAGCTTCTCTTCGTACTGGTAGTAGTTGATGCTTTCGTACAACTCGTTACGGGTCTGCATGGTGTCGATCACGCTTTTCTGCGTGCCTTCCTGGCGCAGGATGTTGTAGACATGTTCAGCGGCGCGGTTCATGGCGCGGAATGCTGAAAGCGGGTACAGCGCCATTGCGACATGGGCGCTGCGTAATTCATCGGTGGTGAACAGGGGCGTGGCGCCAAATTCGGTAATGTTGGCGAGGATTGGCACCTGCACCGCATCGGCAAACTGGCGGTACATGGCGAGTTCAGTAATCGCCTCCGGGAACAGCATCTCGGCACCGGCTTCAACATAGGCTCGCGCGCGTTCGATCGCGCCGTCCAGACCTTCCACTGCCAGCGCATCGGTGCGCGCCATGATCACAAAATCAGGATCGGTTTTCGCATCCACCGCCGCGCGGATCCGATCAACCATCTCCTCTTTCGAGACGATCGCTTTGTTCGGACGATGACCGCAGCGTTTCGCGCCGATCTGATCTTCAATATGCAATCCTGCCGCACCGGCTTTAATCATCGATTTCACAGTACGCGCCACGTTAAAGGCCGAAGAGCCAAAGCCGATATCGGCATCAACCAGCAGCGGCAGCGAGCAAACGTCGGTGATACGCCGAATATCGGTCAGCACATCATCAAGGGTAGAAATACCGAGATCGGGTAGCCCCAGCGAACCTGCCGCCACGCCACCACCGGAGAGATAAATCGCCTGATATCCGGCACGCTGCGCCAACAACGCATGGTTGGCGTTAATGGTGCCAACAATTTGCAACGGAGTTTCTTTGGAGAGTGCGGCGCGAAACGCTTTACCTGGAGAGTGTAGAGACATAGCCCATCCTTTGTTATCAACTTGTTATTTTCGTTGATAAACACAAAGCAAGGGCTATGCCACAATTGATAAACTCAAAATAACCAATACATTTCAATTTGTTAACAAAAACACTCTTACTTAATCTGCAAATATGCGTTTCAGTTAACGTTTCAGGCAATGTTTCACCGTGTTTCATTGCAACAATTATGAAACAAGACTAAACCCAATATTCGGTTTCTTAATTCTTTGGGGTGCTATGGCACATCCACCACGGCTGAACGACGATAAACCCATTTTTTGGACGGTATCAGTGACGCGCTTGTTCGAACTGTTTCGCGATATCAGCCTTGAGTTTGATCACCTGGCGAACATAACGCCTATCCAGCTTGGCTTTGAAAAAGCGGTGGCCTACATCCGCAAAAAACTAGCAAGTGAACGCTGCGACGCTATCATCGCCGCTGGCTCTAACGGCGCGTACCTGAAAAGCCGCCTGTCAGTGCCCGTTATTTTGATTAAACCGAGCGGCTTTGATGTGTTACAGGCGCTGGCAAAAGCCGGAAAACTTACCTCATCGATTGGCGTCGTTACTTATCAGGAAACCATTCCGGCACTGGTGGCGTTTCAAAAAACCTTTAATCTGCGTCTCGACCAACGTAGTTACATCACCGAAGAAGACGCACGCGGGCAGATTAACGAGCTAAAAGCTAGCGGCACCGAAGCCGTGGTCGGTGCCGGGCTGATTACCGATCTGGCAGAAGAAGCCGGAATGACCGGAATTTTTATCTATTCCGCTGCCACCGTGCGCCAGGCGTTCAGCGATGCGCTGGATATGACACGCATGTCTCTAAGGCATAACGCCCAGAACACTACCCGCAACGCCCTGCGTACTCGTTACGTTTTGAGCGATATGCTTGGTCAATCGCCACAGATGGAACAAGTGCGGCAAACCATTTTGCTCTATGCCCGATCCAGTGCGGCGGTGCTGATTCAGGGAGAAACGGGAACCGGTAAAGAGCTGGCGGCTCAGGCGATACATCGGGAATACTTTGCCTGTCATGACGCTCGCCACGGTAAAAAATCACATCCGTTTGTTGCCGTTAACTGCGGAGCGATTGCCGAATCATTGCTGGAAGCGGAGCTATTTGGCTATGAGGAAGGGGCATTTACCGGCTCGCGACGCGGAGGTCGCGCCGGGCTGTTCGAAATTGCCCACGGCGGCACGCTGTTTCTTGATGAAATTGGCGAAATGCCGCTGCCTTTGCAGACTCGCCTGCTGCGGGTGCTGGAAGAAAAAGAGGTCACTCGCGTCGGCGGACATCAGCCTGTTCCGGTAAATGTGCGGGTCATCAGCGCCACCCACTGCAATCTGGAAGAGGATATGCAGCAAGGACGTTTTCGCCGTGATCTGTTTTATCGACTGAGTATTTTACGTCTGCAATTGCCGCCACTGCGCGAGCGGGGTGCGGATATTCTGCCGTTGGCGGAAAGCTTTTTAAAAGTGTCTCTGGCGGCGCTCTCCGCCCCATTTTCTGCTGCGTTACGCGAGGGGTTAAATACCTGCCAGGTGGTTTTATTGCACTATGAGTGGCCGGGAAATATTCGTGAACTCCGCAATATGATGGAGCGACTGGCGCTATTTTTAAGTGTGGAACCGACGCCGGATTTAACGCCGCAGTTTTTGCAACGGCTACTGCCGGAATTAGCCCACGAGTCGGCGAAAATTACCGCCTCTCCCTTGCTGACACCCCAACAGGCACTGGAGAAATTTAATGGTGATAAAACAGCAGCGGCGAATTATTTAGGCATCAGCCGAACGACGTTCTGGCGGCGGCTGAAAAATTAAATTGCCGGATGCGGTGTGACCCCCTATCCGGCCTACAAAATCATGAATTTCAATATATTGCATTCACCGATAGACGTGCACATCGGGCATATTTACATGGCTTCAGAATTACTTCTTCTTATAAATATTTGCCGTGCCGTGGATCTTATTGTCAGTCTGACCGGAGGTCAGTACCAACACATCAGCACCTTTTTCATCCGCTTTTTTGATTAAATCTTCTTTTGCATCTGCAGTCGACATTTCATTACTTGTTGAAATATCACCTATTTTTTCATATTGCGATTCAACCTTTTCAAATTCCGCTTTAGTCATCAATTCAGCGGCATAGACGTTTGTGACAACAAAAGCTAACGCACCAACTAAGAGCTTAGTTCCAGTTTTCATAGGTGAACTCCATAATGTGTGATTGGCTAATGCCCTGAAGCTAACAGTCATCATCAGGGTTGATTAATAAGTAGTTCAGCGGTTAGGAAAAATCCACAGGAAAAGAGAATATATTTGTATTGTTCTTAATGCGAACCACTCTTGTCCGACTGGTTAATAACTTTCACTGCAATTATCGCTGGTGTTATTTGAATTATTTTTTATAAAAATCTCAAATTTTCACTCTGCCAGATATTCAATATAAAACTTACGCCACCCACATTATTTTTCTGAACAAAAAAAACAAAACAATCTATTGAGTTGATTTTTATAAGCATTATTTGCTTTATCCATTATTAACCTTAAGACGATTTGCCATTATTTTTTAATAATAACATTGAAAAATTCATTCACACCACTTACAAACCACTAAAACCTATCAATGCAATAAACAACTAACACTTTAATAAATTTATGGCATCTAATATTACAGATATTCTCATTTAGCAACTTGTATATTTACGCCTTACAAGGCTTCGGGAAGAAAAACAGTGCAATAAAAACATCTCGCCATTTAAATTTAAGGATGAAAGTGAGTGATATGAAACTAGCAAAACATGCTTTATCAACCCTGGCTATAGCCATTTCAACAATATTATCCACACCCGTATCTCTGGCCGTAACCCCACCCACAGATGAAAATAGCACTGTTGTCATTAATAATGGCGAAGAAGCAAAAGTTATTGCCTCTGAGGGTTATGCTCCCGGATGGAATCATTTTACTTCTTTGAATGTAGGCCAAAACTCTAACGGCTCATTACTCATTGAAAATATTTCACTTATTACTGCTAATGCTACCGTAGGCAATAACTCTGAAGGTTCCCTCACTTTATCCGACCATACCAACTGGCAGTTTGATACCCCTACCTCCAAAATGTATTTGGGTACAAATGAAGGTTCCGGCACCGTATACGTGTTAGAAGGCAGTAAGATAAGTGGCCTGCAGGAACTCAGGATTGGTGAGTATTATGGTGATGCCAAAGGGTTGATGGTTATTGATGGGGAAAACTCATCAGTTTCCTCTAACATTGCTCTTGTTGGCGATCAGGGAACCGGCAATTTACGTATTACTAATGGCGGCACACTCACTACCTCAGCTCAGGTAGCTATTGGATATGCTTATCCAGGCAATGGTACATCAAAAAATCGTAATAGTTATGGCGAGGTTCTGGTTGACGGTAAAAATTCAACATTGAATGCTGAATATGTTTATCTTGGTGGATTCAGCCCAGATGTTGCTTTTAATACTACCGGTATCCTTACCGTTAATAACGGTGCAACAATCAATGCCAATTCGTTTATCTGGGTTACTGTCGCACCTGGCGCCACAGGCGTTTTAAATATTGGTGGTGCGCAAGGTGAGGCTGAACAGCCTGCAGGTTCGATTAATACGCCATTTATTCATTTGGGAGCCGCAGATGCTTCCTCCACATCGGTAGTAAACTTTAATCACTCCAGTACCGATTTTCTCCTAGCCTCACCTATACAGGGAAACGGCCAGGTTAACCAGGTCGGCTCCGGGACGACAACATTATCCGGTATGAATAACTATGCCGGTAATACCTATATAACCAAAGGCAGCCTACGCGCAGGTAAAGAGAATACCTTCAGCCCCAACTCCGATTTTATTGTCGACGGTGGTGGACACCTCGATTTAAACGGTTATTCGCAAGCGTTAAAAACGCTGGCGCTGGCTGGAACAGCAACGCTGTCTTCGTATGAACAAGGCCACGAGTTCACGCCGACCACACTGACCATTAACGGCAACTATACTGCCAGTGATGGTTTGTTAGTCATGCATACTGTATTAGGCGATGATAATTCCGCAACGGATAAACTCGTCGTAAAAGGTGATACTTCCGGTAGCACCCGCATCATGGTCAACAATGCGGGCGGCCTGGGCGCGGATACCCTGGAAGGGATAAAAATTGTAGAGGTTGACGGCCTGTCAGAGGGCGTTTTCAGTAAAGAGGGGCGTATTGTTGCCGGTCCCTATGATTACAACGTGACAAAAAGCGACAACCAGAACTGGTTTTTAACCAGTGAAATTCCCGCAGGACCGTATACCCCACCGGAACTGCCTGTAGTCCCGGAACCAGATCCTGAGCCTCCTGTAACACCAGAACCCCCTGTAACACCAGAACCGCCAGTGACACCGGAGCCGCCTGTTACGCCATCTGTTCCGCAGCCGGAAAGAAAGCATCAGTATCGCCCGGAGATTGGCAGCTATGTGGCCAATATTCAGGCGGCAAATACCCTGTTTAATACCCGACTGCATGACCGTCTGGGGGAAACACAATACACCGACCTGCTGACCGGCGAGCAGAAAGTGACCAGTCTGTGGTTACGTAACATTGGCGGGCATAACCGCTTTAAGGATCGCTCGGATGAACTGAACACCCAGAGCAACCGTTATGTTCTGCAACTTGGCGGCGATATTGCTCAATGGAGCAGTAACGCACTCGATCGCTGGCATCTCGGCCTGATGGCTGGCTACGCCAACAGCAAGAGTCACACACATTCCAACCTGACCGGGTACAACTCACGCGGGCAAATCGACGGCTACAGTGTGGGCGTGTATGGCACCTGGTACGCTAACGAAGCAGATAAAACAGGGACTTATATTGATAGCTGGTTGCTCTATAACTGGTTTGATAACACCGTCTCCGGCGAGTATCTGCCCAGTGAAAAATATCACTCTGACGGTATCACCGCCGCCATTGAAGCGGGTTATACCTTCCGTCTTGGTGAAAGCGCAGATGCCCGCACCAGCTACTGGTTGCAGCCTAAAATGCAACTGACGTGGATGGATGTGAAGGCAGACAATCATACTGAAGACAATGGTACTCTGGTTGAGGACAGCACCGAAGGTAACCTGCAAACGCGTCTGGGGGTGAAAGCGTACCTGCAAGGTCATAATGCTATTGATGATAATAAAGCGCGTTCCTTCCAGCCTTTCGTGGAAGCCAACTGGATTTATAACTCCCGCAATTACAGCGTGAAGATGGATGGCATCAGCGATGAAATCATCGGCACACGTAACATCGGCGAGTTAAAAGTTGGGGTGGAAGGTCAGCTTAATCCACGTCTGCAACTGTGGGGAAACGTCGCCCAGCAGTTGGGTGACAACGGTTACAGCGATACCCAGGGAATGCTGGGCATGAAATATCTCTTTTAATGCCACTTTGCCGCCCGTCACGTGCGGGTGGCACTCTTTTTAGATCAACGCTCTTTGTGATCGCGCTCGCATTCAGTCATTTTTACTATAAATATGATGAAGTTAATTCAGCTTATTTATGGATGAAATCACTATGGATCCTTTGCACGCCGTTTACCTGACCGTGGGACTGTTCGTCATCACATTTTTTAATCCAGGCGCAAATCTCTTTGTCGTGGTTCAAACCAGTCTGGCTTCCGGCCGTCGTGCGGGCGTACTCACCGGGCTTGGTGTGGCGCTGGGCGACGCCATCTATTCCGGGCTGGGATTGTTTGGGATGGCAACGCTCATTACCCAGTGTGAAGAGATTTTCTCACTCATTAAAATCGTCGGCGGTGCTTATCTCTTATGGTTTGCCTGGAACAGTATGCGCCGACAATCAACACCACAGATGAGCGCGTTACAGCAGCCCCTTAGTGCCCCCTGGTATGTATTTTCCCGCCGTGGACTCATTACCGATCTCTCTAATCCACAAACAGTTTTATTTTTTATCAGTATCTTCTCAGTGACGTTAAGTGCAGAAACGCCGACCTGGGCGCGTTTAATGGCCTGGGCTGGGATCGTGTTCGCGTCTGTTATCTGGCGTATATTTCTTAGTCAGGCGTTTTCTTTACCTGCCGTGCGTCGCGCATATGGACGTATGCAGCAGGTCGCCAGTCGGATTATTGGGATGATTATTGGTGTATTCGCGCTACGACTGATTTATGAAGGGGTGACGCGGCAATAAGCTGATGATTGGTAATTAATACGATTGAAAAGTTGGACCGCCATCGAGGCCTCGAACCCCGTACCATACAACAATCCTGGTTGTCGTCTGCTCTTCCTGATGAGCTAATGGCGGTTTTTTGATACGAACCTTACAGCATATTTTCTGTCAGGCCCTGGTGCGATGCATAAGATACAGAAAGTGCCCTACGCAAACATGACGGAATTATGATTTTTTTCATATGAATGTCAACTCATACATTCACAAAATGTCTTTATTGTTCATTAATAAAGCAATAACGAATCCCTGTCGATTTACTTGCCCGGTTATAGCGAAGACAACTCCGCACGCTTTTTTGAGTCTTAGCATCACCCATTGCATTCCCTACGCCTGCGGTGTACCCGCCAGCACCGCTTCAAAATCTGCGGCGGTCAGATCGGTTGCCCCTTTGAGCATATCTCTCGCCAATGCCCGGCGTCGGTTCAGTAATTCATCCAGCGTTTCTTCAAAAGTCATTAACTGGCTATCACGCACCGTCGGATAATAGACGTAAACATCTTTCTGCTGCCCGATACGGTAGGCCCGATCGGTCGCCTGATCTTCCTTCGCCGGATTCCAGCAACGGGTAAAGTGGATGACATGATTTGCTTTTTGGACATTGACGCCAAACCCAACCGCAATGGTGGATAAAATAATGACGTTAAAACCGGGCGTTGACTGAAATGCATCGATCAGGCTCTGACGATTTTGATCGCTGCCAGATTTGGTACTAGTATCACCATTAATAATAAAAGGCTTAAAGCCAAAATGCTGCGCAATCAGATGTTGCAGTTCTCGTTGAATATCGCGCAGTTCCGTAAAAATAATCACTTTGTCATCGGATGACTGGCGAATCGTATTTAATGTCTCCAGCAGCCATTTTACTTTCGGGGCATCGTTCCGTAAGCGCAGATCTGCACTGACGGAATAAGGCCATGCGCAAATAAGTTTCAGGCGATGCAGTAACCCCAGCATACCTGAGCCTCGTTGATCCAGCCCTTCGCTGATCTCCTGTTGGTTTTGCCAGCTTGCAACCGAGTGGGTATAGAGATCCCGTTGCAATGGCAGCATATTCAACTGCTTACAGCGTTGATCTTCAATCTTATCCGGCAGGTCTTTCGCCACTTCTTCTTTGGTGCGGCGCAGCGTCTGCGGTTCTATTAATTTACGTAGCGATTCGAGGACAGCATTATCATTCTGTTGCTCAATGGGGCGCAGATAATCTTTACCAAAATTATTTAAAGCCCCCAACAAACCAGGCTGAACGAAGTCAAATAAACACCACAGATCGACAAGGGTATTTTCGACCGGTGTCCCGGTACATGCGACTTTAAATTGTGCCTGAATGGCTTTTGCCGATTGGGTAATTAATGCCGCCGGATTTTTAATTTTCTGCGCTTCGTCGCACACCATTATGGACCAGGGTTGGCGAGCCAGCGAAAATTCCTGATCGCGCAACGTCTCATAGGTGGTAAGAACAATATGCGCGTCCCCCACCCAGTCACTTTGCAGTAAGTTCTTAATCCCCTTACTTTTAAGCGCCTGAGGAATGCTCTCTTTCGCGCATTTCTTCGCCTTAAGTTCATTACCGTAGAGTTTTAAAATCGACACCTGCTCGCGCAGGAAGAAATTCCCAACCTCACGCTCCCAGTTATCGAGTAACGACACCGGAGCAACAATCAGCGAAGGAGGCGCATCCGGGAAACGTTCACGGTGCCAGATGAGAAAAGTTAGAATCTGTAAGGTTTTACCCAGCCCCATATCGTCTGCCAGTAAACATCCCGCCGTCTCGGTTGGCGACTTTAGATACAACTGCTGGAGCCACGCTACCCCTTTACGCTGGTGTTCACGTAGCTGAATGGACGTTTTGAGGATCATCGGTAGTTCGACTTCTGCCTGATGTGCACCGAGCAAAGAGTCCCGCCGTTGTTTAACATACAGCGCCTGCTCGATATTTTGTTCTATCAGCAGAACGGCGCGACTGACCGGCTCACTACTGACACCATCATTTGTTTCGCCATCGATTTTCTTTTTCCATTTATCGTGGAAAATTTCTGCTTCTTCACGGGGCAAAAGGTTGTCGTTCCAGGGCATGGCGACTTCCGGCGCATCCGTGGCTTTTGCCTCTTCCAGCCGCTCTTCCAGTTCCTGAAAATGTTGATGATTATCGAGATCCCAGCCAGAGAACATGGCCTCGCACATCTCTTGCGCAAGGTTCTCCGGAAGCCATTTTTCACTTTCACTTTTGACCAGATAAGGCGAACTTATTTTTTCAAATTCACCGATCCCGATAACCCGGTCGCTGTATTTGTTCAGATCGAGGACGTGGGTAAAATTCATTCCCGCCGCCTGGTGCTGCCAGTTTTCAAGCAATGCCTGATAACCTTGCAGTTCTTCCTGGCTGAATCTGGAAAGCTCCAGATCGTAACCCTGCCAGACTCCGGCGGGCAGTTGTGCCGCTAACTTTTGTTCCAGTTCAGAGAGCAACGCCGCCAGTTCACCTGGTCGTTTAAAGATATAGGTTTCATCCGCCACAGATTGCTCAGTTCTGGGACTGAGAAGAAGCGTTACCGACGCAATTTGCCTGTTTTCATCAATCTGCGGCTCCAGGCGGAAATCATAAAAGTAGATCCCGGCGTCCTGTAAATTCTGCTCATAAACGTCAGGATCGAGCACCTGGCTCGCCTCTTCACCAATCCAGGTGTAGGGGTTGCGAACAAATGAGAGCGCATCATCCCCCGCCACGCGACGTCCCGTAATAGCGTGCACGGAGGTCAGGACGTCTTTGACTTCAGGAGAAAGAATGACATGGTTTAAGACACCATCGTCCCCTAAAACACGGTAACGATCCTGCACCTGTTGCGTGCGGTCAAAACTCTGTAACCAGTTGGCAGGCTGCTCATCAAAAACAGGTTCAATTTCCAGTACCGGAGTATCCACCACCAGCGATTTTCGCAGTTTTAACTGCAACGATTCCGGCCTGATGACGATCGTTTTCGCGAGATAGTCATCCAGTTTTGCCCCTGCTTTTTTGGCCTGCCGCCGTATTTTGGCCCAACTGGTTTGGTTGACCGTTTCGCCCGGCGTCTGTCGCTGCTGCAACCTGAGTTGCTGTAGTGCGTCCAGAAGTTGCCAGTTCTCTTCACTTAACACAAAGGTGCCTTCCGCAGAGGAAAAACTGGCGCCTGTGCAAGTTATCTCAACAGGGCGATAGTCGTCAGGCAGGGTCCATTTATCAATGAAAACGCGAAAAGTGTCATCGCTAATGCTTCCTGTTGCAGCAAGATGAGCCGTCAGATTGCGCTGTGGGGGAAAAGCGAAAATCGCCAGGCTGCTGGCATAGTCGTCATTTTTCCGGATGCGGTAAAAATCATCCCAACTAAGAAACCAGCAATCAGACCAGAGTGAAACATAATCTTCCTCATGAAGCTGTTCCAGGCATGAGGCGACAGGCCAGTTATCTTCGCTATCGGCAAGACTAAAGGGGAAAGCAAAGCCCTCTTCTTTCATTACATACAGCGGCACAAATGAAGCGGGTAGTGAGGTATTCTCTTTAATAAATTTACCCAACAATTTTTTGAACACTATTTGCTCCAGTAAGTAAATTTACCCAGCACCGGTTTAAACCCAAGGTTGAGTAATTTTTGTGCCGCTTCATGGTCAGGTTCATTGAACTGAATGTGGATTGCGCCCCCCAGCCCTCGTTTATCCATCACTTTGCAATCGACCGAACGAATAATCTCCCGGATTTGCTGTTCCCGGCCAGGGAGCTCTTTTTTGGCTTTTAACGAGGAGGCGATGATTTTGATTTGCTCTTCCCGGTCTGACTTTGCATCACTGACTTCATGTTCAGGTAACGATGCAGGTTCAGGCCGACTCACGGTCTTTGACGCATTGAAGCGAGAGATATCCAAAGTGACAGAGGACTGATTTAAATCTTCCGCAACGTAATCAATACCCAGCTTACGAAGTTCTTCATCATATCGGCTCATCCACCCCTCAATTCGGTTGAGTGAGTAGAGAAATACCGGCGATAAATGCGGTAAACGCAACCGGACTTTACGGCGGTTATTCCGCTTATCTTTCAGATCATAATCAATATCAAGAATGCCGGTTTCCGGATTAAAAGGCGCATTCCCCATATGGTAGGCATACATCGCCCCCACTTTCGAAAATTCGACAAACAGATAATCGCCAATGCGCATAATCATGGCATTGTTATCGCGTGAACCAGAACCTTGCAGGCGGCTTAATCGCCCTGCGTTTTTCGCCCTGAATTCAACATAATCGGCATCTTTGGATCGCAACGCATCTTCGCCCAGCACAATGCGCGTATAGCTCATTTGATTGGCAAAACGTAGCCAGTAGAACAGGCGCGCATGGTCAACATCCCGATTGCCTTTCAGCAATTCAAAGAACAGTTTCAGGTCGTCTTTGGCGAACCATCCTTGCACCATCAGTAATACGGGATTTTCAACGTGAACCTGCCAGCTTTTATTACGGCTGGTTAACTGTGGATTTCCCCAATATTCCAGGGCTAATTGTTTGAGTTCGAAATGCGTTTGATGTTTAAAAGCTGACTGATAATAACGGGTCAGCATGGCTGCCAGAATATTATCTTTAAACCGCGTAAGCTGGCGGCTTAAGGCGATAAGAGAATTAATTTTCTGCTGAAAATCATCGTCAGTCAGGCAAAAAATCTCATTGACCAGGTGGTTAACAATTTTGCGCCATAACCAGCTGGTTTGCGGAATTTGCGCGACTTTCTCCAGCACCGAAATATCCGTGATTTCTCCACGCCCAAGCTGTTGTCCGAGAAGAAAACCTGCATTATCGGTAAAAATATCGCTATAGGTGTCAATGACCGACATCCAGGACATCTGACGCGGCGCACTCTCTTTTAGCTGCTGAAAACCGCGAGCAATTTGCGTGCGTAGCTGAAGCCACTGTGGATTCTTTTCCGGCGTATCGCTGGAATGACCAAAGTAGCTGGTACATAACGCCAGCCATTCGCGGCGTGTTAACCGCTGCTGCGCAATTTTTTGTTCAATTTCAGCGATAATCCTCGCGAAGTTTGTTGCATCATCAATCAATGCAATTTCAAACAGATCGCCTTCTGCCACGTCATTAAGGCCAAAAAAAATCATCTTCCACTCGAAGGGCCCTGGCATCTCCCCCGCACGCAGTCGGGCAATGGCCTGACGGCGTTTCTCCAGAGGGGGAACCATCTGCACTGCGCGAGCATCTACCTTCCTCTCAAGTTGCGCGATAACGCGCTGAAGATAGTGAAAAGCGTGACTTACCGTCGGCTGCACGTTCTGCTCCCGGTAGGGCAGCAAACGGGTTTTCAGTTTTTCAATAGCGGAAGTCATTACATGGCTCCCAACTGACAGGTTTCCTGACTAATGCCAGGAACAACATCCATGCTTTCGTCGTGCTTTTTGTCTTTCAGGCCAAAGAATTGCATCCGCAGTTCTACGCGACGGCTGGCTTCTTTACTCTCTTTCGCATTGTTGAACGAAACCCCGCCCGCCAGAAATAATTTGCGGATCTGGACTTGCTGTTCCGGGGTTATTTTTTGCTGTAGCGCGCTTCTGCTATCCAGCAAACTGCACATCACCCATTCCGAGCGTTGCAACGAAAGGTGCAAGTTATAGAGATAAGAACCGTCGGTATCCGTAAAACCTTCTATAACAATTTGCTTAAACCATTTTTTGCCTTCATCGCTATTTGCCGCCTCCAGCACTAACGGCACCACATCCTGTAGCGCCTGTAATCCTTCGGCGTTAAGCGCAAAGCGATTGTGCTCAAAACGCCCGGCTTCACCAAAGCTGATACGGTTGTCATGGCAATCAACCTGAATCGTCTTGTTGAGATTTTTCGCCTGAAGCTCAAGTTTTTCACACAGGCGAGCGATATCATGCCCGCGCGATTTCTCCCCCGCTTCCGCCTGCTGGATCCGCTGCGTAACAGAGCTAAGTGACGCCACCATCACCACCAGAAACAGCACCATCATGGCGGTCATCAGGTCTGCATAGGAGATCCAGAAGGGTTTTTCCGCTTCATCGCTGCGCCGTTGCCTGCCATTAAATACCCGGTTAAACATCAGCCTGTTCCTTACGCGCGACGATGACGGAGTACTGTTTCCAGCGTATCCACGCTTTCACCGATAATCTCAACCGAAGAACTTAAGGCTCCCGCCGCTTTCGTCAGTTGCGTATCCATCTCTTGCAGTGAACGATTCAGGCCGTTTTCCACTCCGGTCGTAAAGGATTCAAAACTGGTTCCCATTACCTCGGCAATGTTATGCAGGAACTCCTGAGCCTCACGGTTATATTGTTGCAGGCGTTCAGAGTACGCCTTCAGATCGTCAACAAAACGGCTGCGCGATGATTGTTCATCATGGCTACGGTTAATCAGCGTTTCGAGTGCCGTTATGGCATTCGCCACGACTTCGCGGGTATTACGATAATCAGCAATCAATGCCCCCAACTCCGCGCTGGCACTGGAAAGCGTGCGTCCCGCCTGTTGCGTGCCATTGAGCACCTCGGCGGTCAACTGATTAGCCTCGGCGACACGATCGCCCGCAGCTTCAAAGCGGTCGGCAGCCACGCGCATTTTATCGGCTCCTGTTTGTATCTCTTCCAGATGGCGCGTGGTATTTTTCGCCATCCGTTGCAGCAGCTCGCCTGAAGCCGATTGCTGTTCACGCAGCATCTGCATCAGCGACTCAACCTGACTTTCAAGCTGACCAATGATTCGCTGCGCTTCCTGTTGTAACGCACTCTGCGCTGATTGCTGTTGCTGGCTGAGCGACTTCTGGCCTTCTTCCAGTTGCCCAAACAGGTTGCCAAGTTGACTACCCAGGTGATCGATACCGCTGGTCATTTTCTCTCGCAGGGCATCCTGACTTGAATGCATGGTTTGCTGTAACGACGTCATAAACTGTTGTTGTTGCTCAGCCGCCGCCTGCTCACGTGCTTCGCTACGTGCCAGAAGCTGCTGAGTCTCTTCATGCAGCACGCGTTGCCCCTGTTCCTGAGTCTGGCTCATCTGTTTTTGCCCGGACTCCAGTTGGCTGAATACGCCCGCCAGGTTTTGCGTCAGCGTTTCGACACCTTTGCTCATATTGCCCATCAGCAGATTTTGCGCCTGATTTTGCTGCTGATTAAGTTGCTGCTGACCATTTTCCAGCTGTGCAAAGAGCGTCGCCATATGGCTGCCAAGCGTATCCACGGAAGCCGCCATTTTCTCCATGGTTTCATTTTGCCCTTGCTGAACACTGGACTGGATAGCCTCAATAAACGCGCGCATCTGTTCCGCCATCGCTTTTTCACGCGCTTCGCTGTCGGCAAAGATTTTTTCCAGTTGTTGCGCCATCCGTTCGCCCGCGCCTTCGCCTTCTGCGCCAATACGGGCTACGGACTCCTGCAAGCTGCGCAGCATCTCATTCATCCCTGCCTGCATCTCCTGCTGACCGCTTTTCATTTCGCTTAACAGTTGAGAGATCAGTTGCGCGCTGCCCTGACGTGAGTCATCCCCGGCCTGACGCATATCCTGCAACAACGTTGAGAAGCCGCTTTGCATAGACTGAATGGCTTCCACTGAACGCCCCATCATCTCCTGCATGGTGGTGAACTGCTGACCAAAGGTGTTATCCATTTTGCTCATAAAGGCGGTCAGGACGTTCTCCAGCATCGACTGCACACGATGACTCTGATCGCCGGAGGCGGTTTGCACCACGCCAGCAATTTTATCCAGCGGATTTTTCAGGCTGGTTTCGATAGCGCCACTAACCTGTTCAGCAAACTGTTGGCCTGACTCGCGGTATGTTGTTGATAATGTCTCTGCCAGCTTTTGATTTTCCCGCATCTGGCTATCCACCAGGTTTTGCAGCATTTCACGCAGGTCAGTGACCAGACCATCCTTAAGTTGCCGCGCATGGGTGGTGTTTTCTTTAGTACTGGAAAGAAGTTGCGAAAGGTAATCTTCACCGACGCCGCCTTCAAAAAGCTGGTCAATGCTGGCGGTAAGGAGTTCAAGGTTTTTATAGCATTGCGCCAGTCGCCATTTTTCAAACATGGTGACCAGAATGGAAAACGTAATAGCAAACGCCGAACCTAAAAACGCATACAGAACGTCGCGTAAAAGGTTAGCGACGCTGGCGCTGACCTGCTCTGGCGTGCTGGGGTCAAAATGGTGCAAACCAATCATCAACCCCGAAAAGGTGCCGATGATCCCAATTCCGGTCAGGATGCCTGGAAGATGTTTAAACGCTTCCGTATAGAGAGGAATTTCGACTAATAACGGTTCCGTAAACCATGCTGACGCTGGAGCCGTTGAGCGAATGGCGCTAATTTTTTTTTGCCCGCTATTTTCATCAAACTCAAACTGGCGATGTAGAGACTCTTTAAATTCGCTCCAGGGGTGCGCAAAAAATTTATCAGAGAATAACGCGTCTAATTTTTCGAGTTGTTGTGCCGGTTTTTCATTGCCAAGTCCCCGAATTGCTTTCGCTTTTTGTTTAAAGCGCGCTGAAACCCTAAATGAAGGAATAGCGTAACGGACAATGAAACCCAACAACAAAACCCCAACCACAATAGCGACATAAATCGGCACATTTTCTGGATTAACAGAGGTTAACGTGTCGAGGAACGAAGTCAGCGAAAACATCTAAATACCTTGAGTGAAGGAAAAGAAATTTGCAGGGCAGAACATCACCAGCAAGGAAAAAAAATCGCCCGCTCATTATAGGAAAAGTCTCGATTTTTACATCAATAAAACGTTATATATCTCACAAAAACATTGATCACACGCATACGTAAGAAATTTAAATCGCTTGGTAAAAATAATTCACAGAATTTATGCTTTATGACACAAAGATTGGGGATTTTATTTTTTCGCCGCCAGACTTACGTATGAAACTTTTTCATGGGGCGCGCTGCTTCTAATAACGTCCAGTCACTATTCAACGAGACAATTAAATGAGCGAGATTGACATTAAGGGCGATGAAACGCTGGTTGCTCTGCTACTGAACGCCGACAAAAACGATATCGATCTACTGATTGATTACATTACCCCAGACGGAAAATTTAATTTTTCCCAGTCTGACCGCGTTAAAAAGGCCTTGCGCGATGGTAAAAATAGCGAAGCTATTGATGAGGAAACATTGCGTTTGCTGATTCGCGAACTGCAACATTTTGGCGGTAACACCGTAATAAATCTGTTCCGAGGCAATGGCGTTAGCTATAGCGAAATTGTTGACGATGTTGCCAGCCATCTGAAAATTAAAGTCGCGAAAAATGCCCCGGTAAAAGAAAAAGAATCACTGATTATTGATGCCGTTTTCGCTTCATCCTGGAACAAAATGTCAGATGACGATCGCCGTCAGCTTCTCCGCGATATGGGAATTAACACCAGTATCAGCCTGGATAAGCTGTCACGTATGGAGCTGCCTCTTTTGCAACGTGCGGCAATGGTAGCAAGCGGTCTGGCGCAGATCGCCACGGGGAAGGCACTACCGTTAATTGCGGGTCTGGGGATAGGTCGCGTGTTGGGCGTTCTCACCGGTCCTGTCGGGTTAGCCCTCACCGGCTTATATACCGCTTATGATATTTCCAACCCGGCGTTCCGAATCACCTTGCCCTGTGTGGTGCAAATTGCCTGGATTCGCTTAAAAAATTCCCGCCATCACCGTCTGAGCGAATCGGTATCATCAACGACAATTTCAACCGCAAACTATGACAATCGCTGGGTGTTTGAAAATGAAAAGTCGCAGCGCGTTTTAACTGTATCGTCTATCGCTTTAAATAAAATTACCCATCCCGACACTCTGGTACGGCATGACATTACTGAAATTTCACGGTTAGGCCCACTCTTACAGACGCTTCCTTCGCTCGCCACCGCCGCCCATATTGCCAGTCATCACTATATGGAAGTTATTATTGATGGCGCACTGGCGAAAGTGAAAGATGGCTCGGGATATCGTGGCTTCAGCCTCGGGGAAAAAGGGATTAAAGCGCACGCAGTTTTGCTGAACCCTGACAAACTGAATCAATTAGTCAATGCCGGCATATTACTGAATGTCGCCTCGGCGATACTGGCGCAAAAACATCTGGCAGATATCAGCAACAAACTAACGCAGATAATTGAAACTATTCGGGAGATTTCTGCATTCCAGAACAATGCCCGCAAATCTGAAATTGTCGGCGCTATTCAGTATTTACAGCAAATCACGCCTGTCGTCATTGAGGGGCAATCTTCGCCAGAAATACGGCAAATGCTTGAAGCTATCGAAAAGGATTTTTCAACACTCCAGGATCATCTACTGACGGATATTGCCTTTGCTGGCGAGAAGGTAGCCTCTATAAATGACGGCAGTTTTTTCAGTAGCGCAACAATCACCAGTAAAATTCAGGCGCAACAAAAAATTATCGAAGAACGGACGATGGAGTGGGATTTAGCGATGAAGGTACGCGGGCAAGCATTGCATCTGGTCAGCCATAGTGAGGGTCAGACGATGCTGGTAGAGCGCCGCCAGCAGGCTATAGAACATCATTACGCGCAGTTCGATACGGTTATCAGCAAGGTAGAAAAACAATTACAGTCACGAATTGATAGCATCAGCGCCGTAGCGGAACAGGCGAATACCACCAGCGCCAATAAAGTCATTTTGCGAAAATGGTGCAACAACCGCTTAATGCCGCAAAAAGTCGCAATTAAGGAAGCTAGCCAGGCGTTCGATCAATTCCAACAAAATATGCTGGACAAGCCGTTGCAGACCAGCCGCATGTTGGTGGAAATGAAAGACGGTAAACCAGTGAAGTGTTATGCGTTGCCGGATGCTTAAGGCGGCTCGCAATATTTGCGGTGTGGTTAGCGGTGTCATTCATAATTTCTCCGGCTCAGGAGAATCAAGGCTAACAACCCCGTATTCAGGCTGCCCCACTCCCTGGGGCTATAAATCTCTTACGACTCACCGTTGCAGACATTTCAAATGCATATCACCCTGCCACACGCCCCCACACCAGTTGCCCTTTATGGAACGTTGCCGTTCTCGGCGAGATACGCGCCACCGCCTCGGCGGAACAGGAGGCATCCACCAGCACAAAGCTGGCGTCATCCTGCGCTTTTGGCCAGACGCGCTCGCCTTTTTCGTTGAGCGGCAATACATCGCCAGTGGCTAAAAACAGCGAGCGGGAGAGGTTCTGCTCATTGGGGCGGATATAAAGCTGCGCATACAGATTGGCTTTTTCCAGCATGTCGCCCAAGCCGTAAGGTGACCAGTGGTCGATAACGCTGTCGGTGCCGGTCATGACTTTTACGCCTTTGTCGTGCAACTGTTTGAGCGGCATATGCAACGTACCAATCGGTACCGTCGAGGCGATTGAAATTTGCTGCGCCGCCATGCGGTGCGCCAGTTCATCTACCTGTTGCTCGTTGAGCGTTGCCAGCGCAAAGGCGTGGCTGATGGTCAGCTTACCTTTCAGCTGCGGCGTTTTCTCTACGGTTTCAACCATATAATTGATGGCCGCCACGCCCGCCGGCGTGGTTTCGTGCAGGTGAATATCGACGCCTTTGTCGTAGTCCAGCGCAATCTGGAACATGGTGTCGAGGGATTTTTCCATCGCGCCATCAACACTGGTCGGGTCCAGCCCGCCGACGTAATGCGCCCCCGCCTGCATCGCTTCGCGCATCAAAGGCTCCGATTTCGACAGCAGCAAACCGTGCTGCGGGAAGGCGACAATTTCACACTCGAAGCCCGCCTGACGTCGCGCCAGCACCGCCTGCAAATTTTGCAGATTTTTCAGACCGGATACCGGTTCGATATTGCAGTGGCTGCGGGCAATAGTGGTGCCTTTCGACTGCAATAAATCAATCAGTTTTTCCGCCCGCTCCTGCGTGTAGGGTTGCAGCTCCGGCAGCATTTTTTGCTCGAGCTTAATCATGTCCTGGATAGTGGTGCCTGCCGGGCGATTGAGCGAGCGCCACGGCCCGCCGTAAAAGGTTTTGTCGAGATGAATATGCATATCGCGGGTGGTGGGCAGCATCAACTTACCGCCAGCGTCATAGTGCGGCAGCGTGGCGTCCGGATGCTGCTTGTTCTCGCGCAGGGCAACAATTTTGCCGTCCTGAATTTCCACGGTCTGGCGCGCCGTGCGGGTCTGCACCGCCACACCGTTTTCGTAATCAAAACCGGTTTCCAGCAGCACGTTGTCGAGATAATAGTGCGGGTCAGTGATTTTCATGGTGTTATTCGCTTCGCAGTTTGTGGTGCCAGAGACCGCCGCATGGGCGAGCGGCACAGACGTACCAAACAGCGCGGCGGCGGTGACCATCTTACCGCTCTGGCTCAGAAACTCACGACGGCTATTGTTTTCTTTCATCTTACATCCTTACGTTTTAATAATATGGGTGCCCGTTTCACCGCGCAGCGCCGCTGGCAGGCATTCCGGCGTGGTGATAATCACTTCTTTGCCGCCCTGCTCCAGGAACGTCAAGCTGGCGATGATTTTTGGCAACATGCTGCCAGGCGGGAAATGCCCTTCCTGCATATAGCGGGTCATGGTGGCAATATCCACCCGATCGAGCGCCTGCTGCTGGGGTTTGCCAAAGTGAATACACACTTTTTCCACGCCAGTGGTGATCACCAGAATGTCGGCGTGAATTTCACGCGCCAGTAGCGCGGTAGAGAGATCTTTGTCGATAACCGCGTCCACGCTTTGGTAATCACCGGCTTCACTGCGCACCACCGGAATGCCGCCGCCGCCCGCGCCAATCACCACAAAGCCTTGTTGGATCAGCGCCTTAATGGCCGGTGCTTCGACAATACGTTTCGGTTCAGGCGAGGCGACCACCCGGCGATAGCCCCGTCCGGCATCTTCAACAAAACGCCAGTCAGGGTTTGCCTTTTGTAATTCGTCACGCTGGCTTTCATTGAAGAATGCGCCAATGGGCTTGGTGGGATGAGTAAATCCCGGATCGTTTTTATCCACTTCCACCTGAGTCACCACGGTGACGGCTTTTTTCTCGCCGTGGCGCGCCAGCCGGTTGTTCAGCGCCTGTTGGATCAGATAGCCAATGCCGCCTTGCGTATCCGCCACACAGTTCGCCAGCGGCGTTAAGGGCAGCCCTTCGCGCTCGTGGGCAATCTCCGCACGGCGTAAATCCAGCCCGACCTGCGGCCCGTTACCGTGGGTCAGCACAATGTCGTAATCGGAAGCCAGCATTTCCAGCACCGTATCGGCGACGGCTTTCACCGCCTCCGCCTGATGCTCAATCGACTGGCTGGCGTTATCTTTGATAATGCTGTTGCCACCAATGGCAACGACCACAAGTTCTTTCATGTTGTTATGTCCGCTACAGAGGGTGATGGGGTTATGACCAACGCCAGACTGCCTGATGCGCTACGCTTATCAGGCCTGGAAATTCTTGTGCCACTTGTAGGCCGATGTGATGG
>NZ_PZKQ01000037.1:0-43176 GCF_003046645.1 Escherichia sp. MOD1-EC6475
AAGTTGGCAGCATCACCCATCCCGACTTATCGCATATTCTGCTTTATACAACGCTTTGATTTCCTCAAGGAAAACATTATTAATTTGTATTCCGGAGGCGACTCGGGATATTGCATTCGAAATGTGATCGGCAAGAATGAGCAGTAGCGATGGATTTAGCTTTTTTTCAAGATTGATCTCCGCATATTGCACTATCTTTTCAGCCACAAATACATACTCAATATCCACATGCTCAATCAGTTTGTAGAGTTTATTTTTTTGCTCATTCCTGACATAAAAAATTCGGTTAGCCGGATGTTCGGGTACAGGCATACCATATTTTTTGTTGTAACCGACACCAGGTCCAGAAATGATAACCTCCTGTCCATTCATCGATGCCTGCACACAATTATTGTTCATGACTTTTTCGATGATCATTTCATGGCTCCAAAAAAAAAGGCAAGGCACGTCAGAAGTAATAATTACTTCAAACATTGCCTTGCCTGATTTAACAGTTACAAGATGATTAACTAATGCCTATACCTTACACGGGATTGCCTTTAATAAAAGAGACGCCAGGCTTATTTTTCAAGCTAACTTTCAAATATTCGACAGCAGTCACAAAATCATCGTTTAACATTCATATAAATAATATCCATTCAATTAAATATAAATTAATTGAATGGATAAATTAAAACATCATCCCCTTCTCGCCAGCGTCGCTCCATCGGCAAAATACGCTTTAATTCCCGCAAGAATGGACTCTGCAACTTCCTGCTGGAAAGTCGCCGTTTTCAGTTTGCGCTCTTCCTCAACGTTACTGATAAACGCCGTTTCGACCAGAATGGAGGGAATATCAGGCGCTTTCAGCACGGCAAACCCGGCCTGCTCGACCTGATTTTTATGCAGCTTGTTGATTTTACCAAGTTTATTTAGTACTGCCCTACCAAACTTCAGGCTGTCGGCAATGGTCAGCGACTGCACCATATCAAACATGGTGTGGTCGACATAGCGGTCGCCGCTTTTGCTCACACCACCAATTAAGTCCGAGGCGTTCTGGGTTTGCGCCAGATATTTTGCCGCAGTACTGGTTGCGCCTTTGGTCGAAAGCGCAAACACCGAGGAACCGCTCGGCTGGCGGCTGGTAAAGGCATCTGCATGGATAGAGACAAACAGGTCAGCACGTTGTTTCTGTGCTTTTGCTACGCGCACTTGCAATGGAATGAAGATGTCTTCATTACGCGTCATGTACACCTTCATATTGCCCTCTTTCTCGATCAGAGAGCGCAGACGGCGGGCAATTTGTAATACCACGTCTTTTTCACGCGTTTTGTATTTCCCCACTGCGCCGGAGTCTTCGCCACCGTGGCCAGGGTCAAGCATGATGACAATCGGGCGATCGCGCCCTGCCTTACCTGGCTGCGGACCACTTTGCGCAGGCGGCACCTGTTTTTCGAGATCGCCTTTGTTGTAATCCTCCAGCAGAGCCAGCAGCGGGTCTTGCATATCCTGCGCATTGACCGGATAGAGATCCATCACCAGACGCTCTTTAAATCCGGCAACCGGCGCGAGGGCAAACATCTGTGGTTTTACGTTTTGCTTTAATTCAAAAACCATCCGCACGGTTTGCGGATCAAATTGCCCGACACGAGCTGACTTGATGAACGGGTCGTCAGCACGAATTTGTGCCGCCATCCCCTTGAGCACCGAGTTCAGGTTTACATCTTCAATATCCACCACCACGCGCTCAGGATTACTCAACGCGAACTGCTTATATTTCAGCTGACGATTTGATTCAACCGTCACACGGGTATAGCTGGACGCAGGCCAGACGCGCACCGCCACGACCTGGCTGACCGCAGCCAGGCTGACCTGACTTACGCTCAATAGCCACATGGCACCCGCGCCTTGCAGTAAACGACGACGGCTGATTGCAGTATTGGATCCTGACATGCCTCTCCCGAGCAAAAAATCTAAGCTGTGTAACAAGTAAACGACCAATTTGACCGGAAACTTTAGCGAAAGACGCATAATCTGTCATCTATAAAACGGTAAACATTCTTTTTATATTCACGGCATTACTGATAAAAAAGTTGCTCATGCGTAAAATTTGCACTTGCACACGACAAAAAAACAGAATAAAAATACATTAATTTCGAATAATCATGCAAAGAGGTGTGCCGTGGTGAAGGAACGTAAAACCGAGCTGGTCGAGGGATTCCGCCATTCGGTTCCCTATATCAACACTCACCGGGGAAAAACGTTTGTCATCATGCTCGGCGGCGAAGCCATTGAGCATGAGAATTTCTCCAGTATCGTTAATGATATTGGGCTATTGCACAGCCTCGGTATACGTCTGGTCGTCGTCTATGGCGCGCGTCCACAGATCGACGCGAATCTGGCGGCGCATCATCACGAACCGCTGTACCACAAGAATATACGCGTGACTGACGGCAAAACGCTGGAGCTGGTGAAGCAGGCTGCGGGGACATTGCAACTAGACATCACAGCACGCCTGTCGATGAGCCTCAACAACACACCGTTGCAGGGCGCTCATATCAACGTCGTCAGTGGCAATTTTATTATTGCCCAGCCGCTGGGCGTCGATGACGGCGTGGATTACTGCCATAGCGGGCGCATCCGGCGGATTGACGAAGAAGCGATTCATCGCCAACTGGATAGCGGTGCCATTGTGCTGATGGGCCCGGTGGCGGTTTCGGTCACTGGCGAGAGCTTTAACCTGACCTCGGAAGAGATTGCCACACAACTGGCCATCAAACTGAAAGCTGAGAAGATGATTGGTTTTTGCTCTTCACAGGGCGTCACCAATGACGATGGCGATATTGTCTCCGAACTTTTCCCTAACGAGGCGCAAGCGCGAGTAGAAGCCCAGGAAGAGAAAGGCGATTACAACTCTGGTACGGTGCGCTTTTTGCGTGGCGCGGTGAAAGCCTGTCGCAGCGGTGTTCGTCGCTGTCATTTAATCAGTTATCAGGAAGATGGCGCGCTGTTGCAAGAGCTGTTCTCACGTGACGGTATCGGTACGCAGATTGTGATGGAAAGCGCGGAGCAGATCCGTCGCGCAACAATCAACGATATTGGCGGTATTCTGGAGTTGATTCGCCCGCTGGAGCAGCAAGGCATTCTGGTACGTCGTTCTCGCGAACAACTGGAGATGGAAATCGACAAATTCACTATTATTCAGCGCGATAACACGACTATTGCCTGCGCCGCGCTCTATCCGTTCCCGGAAGAGAAAATTGGGGAAATGGCCTGTGTGGCGGTACACCCGGATTACCGTAGTTCATCACGGGGCGAGGTTTTACTGGAACGCATTGCCGCTCAGGCGAAGCAGAGCGGGTTAAGCAAATTGTTTGTGCTGACCACGCGCAGTATTCACTGGTTCCAGGAGCGCGGATTTACCCCGGTGGATATTGACTCACTGCCGGAGAGCAAAAAGCAGATGTACAACTACCAGCGTAAATCAAAGGTGTTGATGGCGGATTTAGGGTAAGCGATGGATATAGCCGGATGCGGCATACGCAATACCTCCAGGCATGATAAGACGCCCATGCGTCGCATCAGGCAATCACGTTCATTCCCGCGAACTAAACAACGCTGCCAGCCCGCTACGCCGCTCGGTGCGCGTGGAGATTGCCGCACTCAATATGCGCTCATCGGCATATAGCGACAAACGGCGACGCGCACGGGTTACCGCAGTGTAAACCAGCTCTCGTGTTACCACCGGTGTACGCTGGCTCGGTAAAATCAACGCCGCATGGTCGAACTCCGATCCCTGCGATTTATGTACCGTCATCGCCCACGTAGTTTCGTGCTCCGGCAGGCGGCTCGGTTGCACTGACTTGATATTGCCATCTGGCATCGCAAACCAGACGCGCGTTCCCTGCCCGCGATCCAGCGCAATCCCGATATCACCATTGAACAACCCAAGCGCGCTGTCATTGCGGGCAATCATTACCGGCCTGCCTTCGTACCAGCGCGAGTGCGGATGACGATGAATTTTGCGCTTCTGTTGCATAAACTGTTCAATTCGCTCATTCAGTCCAGCGACGCCAAATGGCCCTTCCCGCAGGGCGCACAATAGCTGGTATTCATTGAACGCTTGAATGATTAAATCCGGCTCGGCACGTGCTTGTAGCAGATCCAGATAACGTCCGTAACCCGCAAGAGCTTCTTCAAGCATCGCAATATAGTCTTCGCCGTTCTGCAAAAGCCGTTTTTCGATGTCAGTAAAATTCTGCTGAAAAACCGTTTTCACTGCCGTTTTATCACCACGGTTGATCGCCGCAGCTAACTGACCAATGCCAGAATCGCTGCCGAAACGGTAGCTTTTTTGCAGCAGGCAGAGGCTATCGCGCAAAGATGCCGCTTCTGTGCCACTTCCCGCTGGAACGTGACTTCCTGTCAGACGACTTAATTGCCCGGCACGCTCTGCGGTAAACCCTGCGTTGGCATAAGCGCAGATATCGCCCAGCACAGCCCCAGCCTCAACGGAAGCCAGTTGATCGCGATCGCCAAGAAAGATCACTCTGGCATGATCGGGTAAGGCGTCGATCAGTCTCGACATCATAGGCAGATCGATCATTGATGCTTCATCGACCACCAGCACATCAAGATGCAGTGGGTTACCAGCATGATGACGTAAACGCTGACTGCCCGGCTGCGCGCCCAGCAAGCGGTGCAAGGTGCCGGCGTCTTCCGGTATGCGTTTCTTTTGTTCATCGGTCAGCGGTAACTGGCGCAAAGCCTTGCCAAGCGATTCAGTTAAGCGCGCAGCAGCTTTCCCCGTTGGCGCGGCCAGTCGGATACGGCAGCGTTCGCCGTCTGCCATCTGAATTAACGCAGCCAACAACTTCGCTACGGTGGTCGTTTTACCGGTGCCAGGGCCGCCGGAAATCACCGAGATCCGCCGCGTCAGCGCCACTGCCGCTGCAACTTTTTGCCAGTTAATTTCATCGCTTACTGGAAAAAGTTTGTCCAGGGTTTGCGCCAGTAGAGCTTCATCAACCTCAATGGCATGATTCACTTCGTTGAAAAATCGCGCCACTGTGCGCTCATTACACCACATGCGATTCAGGTAAAGGCGATCGCCACAAAGGATCATTGGCGTTGGTTCATCTCCCCGGCTGACCGCTTGTGAAGCTAGCAAGCACTCTTCCCAATTTTGTAGCTCACCGATTTCACTGACACAGGTCGCCAACAGCGGATGTGACGCCTCGTTATTTTCCAGTCGTGAAAGCGGCAAACAGACGTGCCCTTCCCCAGCGTCGTGGCTTAACAGTGCCGCCGCAAGGGTGACGGCGGGATGTTCATCACCCGCCACGGTCAGGGCGAACTGCACATCCAGCGGGCGTAGCTGTTTGTGCTCCACAGCTTCCAGTAATTGCTTTTGCAATTTCATTACGCCTCCTCCAGGCTCATACCGGCAAACATCTCATCCATCAGCGCAATCAACCCGGCATCGGGGCGGGTTGCGTAAATTCCTTGTTGCGGATGTTCTTTATCAACACCACGCAGGAACAGATAGATAACGCCGCCAAAGTGGCGCTCATAGTCGTAATCAGCAATTCGATGGCGCAGATAACGATGCAGCGCCAGGGTATAAAGCTGATATTGCAGATCATAGCGGTGTGCCTGCATCACCGCTGCCATAGCCTGTTGGGTGTAAGCCGAACTGTCTTCACCCAGCCAGTTGGATTTATAGTCGAGCAGGTAATAACGCCCTTCATGGCGAAACACCAGGTCGATAAAGCCTTTTAACATGCCGCGCACCTGCATGAACTCCAGCGGCGGGCAGCCAGCGGATAGCGAGTCAAACTGGCGGATTAGCGCATCAAGCTGGCTGGCAATAAGCGGCTCGCTAATCGGCAGGTAAAACTCCATCTCCACCTGTTTATCGCGGGCGGAAAGCTGACTCAGCGTGACGCCAGTTTCATTGAGCGGCGCCTGAAGAATAGCGGTGATCCACTCGGTCAACACAGGTTCCCACTGCGGTTCAAAGCCGCCAAGTTCCAGTTTTTCTCGCACCCAGTTCGGGTCAACCGGCTGGGTAAAATCCAGATCCTCAAACAAACTGTGCAAGAACGTCCCCGGTGAGGCGCCGCGCGGAAACTGATGCGGTGTTAACGTAGGTTCTTCAACAACACTAACCACGCCTGCGGCGTCAACATCCAGCCGTGGCATCAGATCCTGAGCGATACCGTGACCACGCTGCTGCAAACCAGAATAACTGGTGACGCGCCAGTTATCGCCGGGCAAACGTTGTAGCGTCTTCGCATTCAGTTCTGCTGTAGAAACATCATTAACCTGCCAGGGTTGGTTATCACCCGTTTGTGCCGTTTGCCAGGCGATATCATCATCGCACAGAGCCTCAATACAGGCGCGAAGCCCTGCCGCATCTTGTGGTTCCCCTTTTTGCAGCAAGCGCCCGAGCGCACTTTGATGGACGTCGGTGTCACCTTTTTTATCGCCACGACGGCGCACCAGCGGCGCAACGCCGAGACTGCAATGCCAGACCGAACGCGTCAGCGCCACGTAAAGCAAACGCAGATCTTCCGCCAGACGTTCGGCCTCGGCGAGATCGACGCTTTCTGGCGCAGCGTTAAGATCAAGTACAGCCTCAAACGAATGACGATCGTGATAGAACGCCTGATCCTGGACACGGAAATTGGTGATAAACGGCAACCAGACCAGCGGATATTCCAGTCCTTTCGATTTATGGATCGTGACGATCTGCACCAGATGTTTGTCACTTTCGAGGCGCATTTGCTGGCTGGAAGCGTTACTGTCGGGTTCGAGGATATGTTGCGATAACCAGTGTACCAGCGCATGTTCACTTTCCAGCTGCGTTCCGGCTTCTTGTAGCAGTTCGCTGATATGCAAGATATCGGTAAGACGACGCTCGCCACCTGCCGTGGCCAGCAGGTTTTCTGCAATGTTGCGCGCCGACATCAGCGCCCGCAGCATCGGCATAACGCCGCGTTTGCGCCAGATTTGTCGATACCTATCAAACTCTTCGACGACTGCATCCCACGCATTTTCGTTATCATTCAACGTTTCGATATCCAGGGCGTTCAACCCCATCATCGACGTTGCTAACGCACTGCGCAGAGTGTTCTCACGTTCAGGCGTCATTACAGCCTGCAACAGCCAAAGCATCTCCTGCGCTTCCAGTGTTTCAAAAACACTGTCGCGGTTCGAAAGGTAAACGGAAGGGATTTCCAGCAGCGTTAAAGCATCGCGCACCTGGGCGGCCTCCTGGCGGCTGCGTACCAGCACACTGATGTCCGAGGCGCGAACAGGACGCGCGTCGTCGCCGTTCATCAGCAATGCTTCGCCCCGCTGCCCGGCCTGTAGCCAGTCGCGGATTTGCGCAGCGCATACCTGCGCCATGGTACTTTGATAATCGCCAACACCGCAGCTTTCGCCTTCCATCAGCCACATTTTCATCGCAGGCTGCGTTTCACCTTTAAATACAAAACGCAGCGCCTGATTTTTTCCGGCTGATTTCACTGGAATAAACGGAATTTCGCGGAACATGAAAGCGTCATCAGCCTGGCTGAAAAGTTTGTTCACACTGTTCACCATTCCCGGCGCAGAACGCCAGTTGGTATCTAAGGTGTAGTGAGAGTGAACTTCGCTACGCGCCTTCATGTAGGTGAAGATATCTGCACCACGGAATGCGTAAATGGCCTGTTTCGGGTCACCAATCAGCAATAACGCCGTTTCCGGCTGATGGTGCCAGATACGGCGGAAAATCCGGTACTGCTGGGGGTCGGTATCCTGAAATTCGTCGATCATTGCCACCGGAAAGCGCGTACGGATCGCCGTTGCCAGCGCCTCTCCGCTTTCGCTACGCAGCGCGGAATCCAGCCGACTTAGCATGTCGTCAAAGCCCAGTTCGCCACGGCGACGTTTTTCACGTGCGACTGTTTCACGGATCTCAGCCAATGCGCGGGTGATCACCAGATCGCGGATCGATAATGGTTCGGCAAGCAATTGATCGATCGCTTCAAATAACGGGTGGCGCGGCGTCTCGCCCCCTGCTTTTGTGCGATCTTCTAAGAAACGCTGAGAAAATTTTTCCAGCGACTCAGGCAACTGGTAGCTGTTGGTCTCTTCTTCTGCCCAGGCACTGATCTTGTCTATCCATTTAGCCTGATTGCTACGGTTAAACTTGCGGCGATCAATACCGGAAGATTCAATCAGCGCATCCAGTTCACCTACTGCGTCACGCCACTGCTGTTTTACCGCATCAATACGCGCCACAATTTGCGCGTGGCGGGAAGCCAGCGTTTCATCATCGGGCGGCGGTGCTTTGATAACCGGCGCTTCGCCTTGCAGATAACGATTAATATCGCGCAGCAACGCCTGCGGCCCTTTCCAGGTTTCAAAGACTACCTGGGCAATTTCACGCGGTAACGGATAGCAATGGCGACGCCAGAAATCGGCGCAGGCCTGGTAGCGCAGTAGAGACTCGTCTTCAATCAGCTGCTGCTCAAACAACATGCCGGATTCAAAGGCATTCAGGTTGAGCATTCGCTGGCAAAAACCGTGGATGGTAAAGACTGCTGCTTCATCCATCTGTCGCTCAGCTAACAGCAACCACTGCGCGGCTTGCGCTTTATCGTCGATCTCTTCCAGCAGGCGTGCATACAGCGGATTGTCTGTGGTTTCACGCAGACAGGCGATGCGTAATTCATGAATATTGCTACGGATACGACCGCGCAATTCTGCAGTGGCAGCCTCGGTAAAGGTAACCACCAGCAGTTCTTCAACGGTCAATGGGCGGGGAAAGGCGGAGGAACCGCCTAGTCCAAGTAACAGGCGCAAATAGAGCGCCGCAATCGTAAAGGTTTTGCCTGTGCCGGCAGAGGCTTCAATCAGGCGCTCGCCCTGTAAGGGCAAGCGCAAAGGATCTAGTGTCTCGGCGACATCACTCATTCTTTTCACTCATCAGGGGCATTGTTTGCTGCAACGCGCTGACGTTCTCCCACACTTTCCAGCCTTCAGGATGTACATATTCGGCTTTCCCGTTCTGGCTGCCGGAAATCTGCGACAGGATAGCCATGCCTTGCGGCTCGACCACCGCCTGATGGAAGAAATCGGCCAGTTTTTGCGGCGTCAGCAGTTTTATCTGTGCCACAATTTTATCACGCGAATCGAAGCGCATATTGCCACGATCGAAATCTTTACTTAACTTCGATGCTTCTTCGCCGAGCGTTTGCGGAGCCTGCAGCATCTGGGTAATGACCGCCTGCTGAATTTGCGCGAACTCTTCTGGCTTCATCGCCCGCAATTTTGCCTCTGCGGTTGGGAAAAAGGCTTTGTATCGCTCCCACAGGTATGAAGGCTGTTTATCATTGCTTTGCAGCAAGAAGCCCATGCCCCACTGGCGACCCACACTCATAGGAAACGCGAACACGGCATAACCCAACTGTTCTTCGGTACGCAACTGATTGTAGAACCACGGCTGTACAATCTGCGCCAGCAGAGAACTGTAGGCTGAACTGGTGTATTCATCGTAGCCAGTCGGTACGAAAACCGCTGCCAGGGCAGAGTCGGTACTGTTACCGGCTTTTTCAAAGATGACGGACTGTTTTTTCTCAACCAGCACATCTTTGTTACGACACCACTCTGTGCCATCAGCGCCCAACTGTTTTTGCACATCGCGCGCCAGCGTTGTTGCCTGTGATTCGGTCATGTTGCCGATAACCATAAACTCTGGTCGTGCCCCCGTTTTTAAGGCGTCGCGGTAGGCCAGCACCTCTTTCAGAGTGATGGAGGGCAAAATTTTACGTCGCTCATCTCGCGAGAAGTACGGCACCTGCGAGAGCATCTGCGCGGGCATAATCGCCTGCTCGAACACTTTGCCCTTTTCTGCCGAATCCATCATCTGGTTATACCAGGATTTCGCCTGCTCAAGCTGATCTTCCGTAGCGGTATAGCTAAAGTAGCCTTCCAGCAGAGCCTGGAACAGCTGCGGCAGGCGCTGGGTGTAACCATTGGCATTAACCATAAGGCCGTTGTTAGCATTGGTGGAAAAACTTATGCCACCAACCGACGCCTGGTTGCTTAACTGATCAAGCGCCAGCCCTGCGAGATAATCATTGAGCGCAAACATCACCTGATTGCGGGCGCTGTCCATGGCTTTCGGATTACGCAAAATCAGGCTGACATCAGCTTTGGGCTCGCTGGCAAAATAACGGCTTGGCGCATACACCACGCGCAGATTCGACTCATCAACAATCAGCTCTGGATGGTCGTATTTCTTCTCTGACTTAATCAGCGAGAAATCGTCAGGAATATAGGGGTTAAGCTCCGGCAAGGAGAGCGCAATGTCAGCGGCTTTTTTATGCCAGTCAGCGAAGGTTTGTTCACTGATTTTATCGACCTGATACGGCGCATCAACAAAGTAAGCCGTTTTATTGTGCGGCTCTTTCGGGCTGATATACCAGATACGCGCGTTCTGCGGAGTCATCATCGCCAGACGTTCTTTTACTGCTTTAGCATCATACCGATCGGCAATATTTACCGCGTCCAGCGTATGCTCAACAGGAACGCGAATCATGGTATCCGCCAGCCATTCGACGTAATCCATATCACGGGTGATTGACGGATAACGGAAGTCGATATCCAGCACATTCGCCAGCTCATCGAAATACTGTTTATCAATCCCTTTTTCGCGTAACAGATTGAGGTAGCTGAAAATGGCCGCCACAACCTGATCGCGATTCGCCAGACCTTTATCGGTTAAGGACGCAGAGATCGCTAATACGCCGCTGTTGCCGTTGACGATAGGATCGGAGTTGGCGCTAATGCCCTCAACTAATCCCTGCTTTTGCAGCCAGTCAGAAAGTGTACCTGGGCTGCGATTACCAATCAGATAGGTAATCAACTCATCCGTTTTACTACGGAACTTCTCCGAGTTGTTATCGATGCGAAACTCGACGCGCAGAACTTTACGCGGCAGTGCCGGGACGTAATGAATGATAATTCCCTTTTGCGCGTCGGTGACTACCGGTACGGTAATTTCCGGTTTCTGGCTCTCTTTGTTAGGCACGCGACCGAAGGTGTCCGCCGCCATTTTTGCCAGTTCCGGCAATGGTTTATTGCTGTAGATAACCGCCTTCATCAGATTGGCAGAGTAATATTTCTCATGGAAATCTTTCAGCGCCTGCTGCACAGGATTACCGGGTTTGTCGCTTAAGGTTTCCAGGTTACCGCCAGAAAACTTTGAACCTGGGTGCGCCGGGTTAATGGTTTCTGCGCTGACCTGCGCCATGCGCATCCCGTCACGCGTGCGCGCCATGGTTAATTCTGCGTTCACTGCATTACGTTCACGTTCAGCATATTTCTTGTCGAGCAAGGGTTCAGCGATGGCATCGGCCAGGCGGTCTACTGCACCAGGCAAGGCATCGTTTTCCACTTCCAGATAGAAAGCGGTGCGATATGGTGCCGTACTGGCATTGTGACTGCCGCCGTGCATTTTGAGATATTCAGCGAGGCTATCTGCTTGAGGGTACTTTTTCGACCCCATCAGACTCATATGTTCAAGGTAATGCGCCAGCCCCTGATACGCCTCAGGATCTTCCAGCGACCCAACGGGCACTACCAGCGCCGAAAGCGATTTAACCGCCTGCGGATCAGAAACCAGCAAGACCACCATACCGTTATCCAGACGTATAGCCTGATACTGGCGGTTATCTTTATCACTTTTACGGATGGTTTCCTGAATCGGCTGCCATCCCGTTTCTGCCTGACTTAAGGGTGCCCAAAGGGCAACAAACAACAGTAATGCTTTGAACCAGGTGCTGCGGGGCATTCACGAACCTCATTATCAACTTTATTTTTCAACCAGATTCAATAGCTTAAAGAAAATCATCCGGCAGAATATAATCTTGTGCTGAACGAGCCAGCCAGTGTCTATATAACCATCAGTCCGTGACTGGTGCGCATCATAAAGTAAGCAGATGGATTGCGCAATTTTTATACAGAACTCATGACTGATTAAAACGAAACAGCGGTAACAGGAAACGCTGCGACTGATCAACGATGGCTTTCATTGTCTCTGGCGTTAATTGCCGCCAGAGCCGTTGATACCAGATATCATCACCTTCACCACGCACCATCATGTTGCCTTCGTAAGCCTGAAGGAATTTCGTACGAGCTTTTTGCAACGTGGAATCGTCATCCAGCATGGCATCGTTTTCCGCGTCATAACAGGTTTTTAGCCATGCGCCGCCACTTTCAGGTAACACCAGCAACGGCGTGGACATCCCTTCACGATACCCTTCAATCAGTTGGGAGAGGTAATGTAAAGCCTGTTCGGCTGCAAGCGGCGGGAAACGCCACTCGCCGTCTTTGCGTAGAAAAAGGCGGCTTTCACCGTTACCACCACTGGCACAGTAGACAAGGTGTTCTAACCAAAGTTGCATTCCCTGTGCCACACTGAGCAAAGAGGGACGCCAGCGCAACAGGCCATCCGGCTGAACCTGCGGCAACCACCCAGTTATCTGCACACCGTTGCAGGCGAGATCGATTTCCATACTTTGCCCCGGCTGGCGACAGGCAATGACTCTGTCAGCAAGCTGCTGCATCTCCTGACACTGCGTTTCCCAGAAAATTTCACCAAAAGCGCCGTACGGTAAATCCCCTGCCGCCCGGAAGCGGCGGAACAAGCGTTCTGCATCATCCTGATCCACCAACGCATTTAATAACTGCTGATTAATTTGATAACGGCTAAGCCCTTCAAGAATAAATGGTTCGGTATCGGGAATTTCGCTGTCTTCGGTACGGAAGTGCACCTGTAAACGCATCTGGAAAAACGCTCGCACCGGATGCGCCCAGAATCGTTGTAGTGTTTCCAGCGGCACGGTTTCCGGCAAGGTAAACGGTAAAGGCTGGACAAATTCAGAATGCGCCTTGCCTGCCTGGCTGGCTGCCGGTAGCCATTCACGTGCATAGCTTTGTAACTCGCCAGGCTGGTAGTTTTGCGGATCAAACGGCATCCGGGTATGGAGGCAAGTAAGATGCTCTTTTACCCGTACCTCGCTTTCATCACAGTTAAGCTCTTCATCACCCGGCAGATAATGACTTTGTCCAATGTAGTCGATCAGTTCTTGCACCAGCACCGACGGGAAACGTTCACTGTTATCCTGAATGGAACGCCCGATATAGCTGATATAGAGTTTTTGCTGCGCGGAAATTAACGCTTCCAGGAACAGATAGCGGTCATCATCGCGACGGCTACGATCGCCACGTTTCGGTTTCTGACTCATTAAATCAAAGCCCAATGGCGCAAGCTGGCGCGGATAAACACCATCGTTCATTCCCAGCAGGCAAACCACTTTGAACGGGATTGAACGCATTGGCATCAGCGTACAAATGTTAACCGGACCTGCAAGAAAACGCTGGCTGATACGTTCTTGATCGAGGCGTTGTGCCAGTTCATCACGTAACAGCGACAGCGGCACCGCGTCGCCATACTGCGCACCTAAACCTTCGGCGATAATCGCTTGCCATTGTTGTTCGATAAGCGTCATCGCCGCTTCAGTTTCCGCATCCGGCAGGAAGAAGGCGTTAAGCATATCGCGACAAACCGGCAGCCACTCCTCAAGCGGGCGCTCCTGCGCTAACCCGCGACGCCAGATATTCAGTTGCATTAGCAGTGACGCCAGATGCCCTACCAGTTCCGCAATTAAGCCGCTCGATTCATCATAAGGCAGAACCGATTGCCACTCGCCCTGGGCGCTCTCCATTGCATAGCCCAGCAACATGCGCGTCAGGCCAAATCGCCAGGTGTGTTGCCCGGTGGCGGGGAGTTCCAGCTCGCGAACGTTGTCGTCATCAATCCCCCAGCGAATGCCGGATTCATTAACCCACAAACGTAAATAACGTAGCCCTTCTTCGGTGATATCAAACCGCGCCGCCAGTACCGGCACGTCCAGCAGCGCCAGCACATCCTCCGACACAAAGCGGCTGTCAGGCAGTGATAACAGGCTAATAAATGCTTCCAGTACTGGATGTGACTGCCGCGCCCGACGGTCGGAAATGGCATAAGGCAGGTAACGATCCGCAGGTGCGCTACCAAATACAGCCTGAATAAACGGACTATAGCTGTCGATGTCGGCCACCATCACGATGATGTCGCGTGGAGTAAGTGTCGGATCTTCTTCCAGCATCGCCAGCAGGCGATCGTGCAAAACTTCCACTTCGCGCTGCGGGCTGTGGCATACGTGGAAGGTGACGCTGTTATCTTGTGGATCAAGCAGACGTTTATTATCGCTACGGGAAAACTCTGCCAGATTCACGCCCGCAACGGCACGATTTTCCAGTTCGAGAATGTCGGACTGGATGTTATGCAGCAGGCTGTCTGGCGTAACATCAACGAATGCGTCCAGCTCCTGACTGCTCTGGAGATCAGCAAGCAGATAGATGTAGTCGCGCCCCAGCTTTCCCCATGAGGCCAGTAGCGGGTTACCAACATCCTGTTCGCCGTCGCTGTTAAACAACTGTCCGGCGTTTTCGCTATCGCGGAATAGCGGCAATTCGCGATCTTCAAAACTGTGTCGCCGCTGGCGAGTCAGCAGTTTCGCCAGATAAGCCGGATCTTTAATATCGCCCCAGTAATAACGGCAAGGGTTGGTAAACAGAAGATGGATTTCAATATGTTTACCCAGCGCCTGTAGCGCCTGTAGATAAACAGGCGGTAACGCGGAAATACCGCATATAAAGACGCGCGAAGGTAATCCCGGCGGGCAGGTCGTCGCGGACTCCAGCGTTTCGATAAAGCGTTGATAGAGATTGGCACGGTGCCAGCGCGGTTGCCCCAGTTCATGGGTATATTCCACCAGCGCCTTCCACAAGGGAGCTTGCCAGGCCTGCGCTTCTCCCAACCCTTCAACCAGATGTCCCGCTTCCCACTGTGTCAGCCAGTCCGGGCGATAGACCAGATACTGGTCAAACAGGTCCGCCGCTTTTGAGGAAAGCTGAAACAGCTTGCGCTTGTCGCTATCGTCAGTCAGGTAATGACGCAACAGGGTAAAATCTTCGCGATCCAGCAATTGCGGCAGCAGAGTCATCAGTTTCCAGCTCATGCTTTGCTTGTTGAAGGCGCTCTCTTTAGGGATCTCCGGCAATACGCGGACGAACATATCCCAGATAAAGCTCGCCGGCAGCGGAAAATCAATGTTTGCCGCAATGCCAAACTTCTGCGACAGCGTCATTTGCAGCCACTGCGCCATACCGGTACTTTGCACCAGAATCATTTCTGGTTCGAAAGGATCGTCCAGCCGTTCGCGTTCGACGATAAACTCCATCAACGCTTCCAGCACGTCCAGACGATTGGAATGGTAGACCCTTAGCATAGCGGCTCCTGACTACTGACGATTCGGGCAATGCAGGCGGGTCATCTCGCCTTCTCTGCCCCCGGGTGAAACTAACGTAACGCTGATGCTGACACATCCCGCCTGCGATGTCTGCATTCGGTTAACCTGCCAGTTGGCAGGTGGCGAAATCGCGCGCAGTTGCGTTTGCTGCCAGCCATGCCGCCAGAGTTGCAGATACTGGTTTCTGCTGGCAAGACTGTTCATTAATGTTCTCTGATACCCCGATAACGCAGTAACAATCATCACCATCAGCACCATCGCCAACATCACTTCCGGCAGGCTAAAGCCTTGTTGATTCTTCAGGGAAGCTGACATAACTCCCCCTCTTTCTGCGGACAAAAATCACTCCAGCCGCGTGGCGAAAAAACAATGTTTCCATCGATGACTTCGCCTGTTCGCCATAATGAAACGCCTTCATAACCGGCAATCAGCAAGATTTCATTATCTGCCAGTAGACGCAGACAAACTCGGGCACCGGTTGCAGCGTACTGTGAGCACTGAACTGCGGGTTGTGTCTGCCAGGAGTGCATTTTGCCCCATTCCAGCGCCGACTGTACGATAGCCTGGCGGCGCAATGACTGGCTTTCCATAGTCACCCGAGAGGCAAAACTGCGATCCTGTTGGCTCATTCCCTGTAGCAGCAAGCTGCCCAAAACCAGCAACATTAGAACCAGTGCCAGCGATGAAACTCCCCGTTCACTATTCACAGGTTGAATCCTGTTACGCTATAGCTGGCATCCACTACGGTTTGTGGTTCAGCCTTACTGGCGCCCCGCATATTCACCGTCAACACCGGCGAGAAACCGCTGACATCCTGACGCACGACCTGAAAAGTGTCGATAATGATAGCATCCGGATTAGTGACTTTATCCCAGCCCTTACCTTCACAAGATGTCGCACCACGTAGCGTTTCCAGCACATGCTCCTTCAGACGAAATCCAATCTGGTCGGACTCTTTTACCGGTTCGCTCTCCCAGATACCGTTACTGTTCGCATCCCACTGCACAATGATACAGTCACCCTGTCCGACAATGACCAGCCCCTCGCCAGTGCAGCTACCATGACAATAACCTGCTCTCTGGAGATGCTTCGCAACGGTAAATATCCGCAGCCAGATTTCATCTTCCAGCGCCAGCTTGCGGGTGCTCGTCAAACTTTCACGCTGTAATGCAGGCAGAAATCGAGCAGCCCCCAGCAACAGTACGCTACTGATCGCCATAGCAATCAAAACTTCTAGCAGAGAAAATCCTTGCTCTTTTACAGGCATCCTTCTGTTTCTCCTTTCTGGCAAAGCCGGAGCCTTCCCCACGGCGAAACCACCAGCCACCACTCTCCCGCTGAATTTTTGAAGCGAATATGCCCGGCCCATGCGGTATTGCGCAGGCCAAAGAAAGTGAGCGAAGGCGTCAGGTCGTTCATTTCTACGTCGGGCCAGCGTGGCACAAAGACCAACGGTGAACTGCCATGACAGGCATTCGCCCCTGCGGCAGAACTCACAAGACACCATAACTTCCCCTCCCTGATGACGCTGATACTGTGGTCGCGGTTATGCCAGTTGGCATCATCACGTAAATAGAGCAAATAGTCCCGCGCCTGGCTGGCGGTTTGCCAGAGCCGTTGCGACTGCTGCCAGTATTGCCAGCCATAGAGTCCACTTGCGCTTAGCATGACCAAAATCAGCATCGCAACCAGCGTTTCAATCAGCGTATAACCACGTTGTGTTTTCATGCCGGCAGTATGGAGCGAGGAGAAAAAAAGACGAGAGCCAGTTTCTCATTCTTCGGCGCGTCTTCCGGACTATTTACGCTGTTGCAAGGCGTTGCAAAATTTCGGGAAGGCGTCTCGAAGAATTTAGCGAAGGATAAAAAAAACCGACGCACACTGGCGTCGGCTCTGGCAGGATGTTGCGTAATTTAGATAGCAACCGGCGCTTTAATTCCCGGATGCGGATCGTAGCCTTCAATCTCAAAGTCTTCGAAACGGTAGTCGAAGATGGATTCAGGTTTACGTTTGATAATCAGCTTCGGCAGCGGACGCGGTTCACGACTTAATTGCAGATGGGTTTGATCCATATGATTGCTGTACAGGTGCGTATCGCCACCGGTCCAGACAAAATCACCCACTTCCAGATCGCACTGCTGCGCCATCATATGCACCAGTAACGCGTAGCTGGCAATGTTAAACGGCAGGCCGAGGAAGACGTCGCAGGAACGCTGATAAAGCTGGCAAGAGAGTTTGCCGTCTGCCACATAGAACTGGAAGAACGCATGGCATGGAGCCAGCGCCATTTTATCCAGTTCGCCTACGTTCCATGCCGAAACAATAATGCGGCGGGAATCCGGGTCGTTTTTCAGCTGGTTCAGTACCGTAGTAATCTGGTCAATATGACGACCATCCGGCGTGGGCCAGGCGCGCCACTGTTTACCATAAACCGGACCAAGATCGCCGTTTTCATCGGCCCATTCGTCCCAGATGGTGACATTGTTTTCGTGCAGATAAGCAATGTTAGTGTCGCCCTTCAGGAACCACAGCAGCTCGTGGATAATGGAACGCAGGTGGCAACGTTTGGTTGTCACTAACGGGAATCCATCCTGGAGGTTAAAACGCATCTGATGACCAAAAATGGAAAGCGTTCCGGTTCCGGTTCGGTCGTTTTTCTGTGTGCCTTCGTCGAGCACTTTTTGCATCAGTTCTAAATACTGTTTCATGGTTCCTCAGGAAACGTGTTGCTGTGGGCTGCGACGATATGCCCAGACCATCATGAAAACACCCGCGACAATCATCGGGATGGAAAGAATTTGCCCCATGCTGATGTACTGCACCCATGCGCCGGTGAACTGCGCATCGGGCTGGCGGAAAAACTCAACAATGATGCGAAACGCGCCATAGCCAATCAGGAACAAGCCCGAGACAGCCCCCATCGGGCGCGGTTTACGGATATACAGGTTGAGGATAATAAACAGCACCACACCTTCCAGCAGCATTTCGTAAAGTTGCGACGGGTGACGCGGTAGTACGCCGTAGGTGTCGAAAATGGATTGCCACTGAGGGTTGTTTTGCAGCAGCAGAATGTCTTCAGTACGGGAGCCTGGGAACAGCATGGCAAACGGGAAGTTCGGATCAACGCGCCCCCACAATTCACCGTTAATAAAGTTGCCCAGACGCCCGGCTCCAAGGCCAAATGGAATGAGCGGTGCTATAAAATCAGACACCTGGAAGAAGGAACGTTTGGTGCGGCGGGCGAAGATAATCATCACCACGATAACGCCAATCAGGCCGCCGTGGAAGGACATGCCGCCGTCCCAGACACGGAACAGATACAGCGGATCGGCCATAAACTGCGGGAAATTGTAGAACAGAACATAACCAATACGTCCACCGAGGAAGACGCCGAGGAAGCCCGCATAGAGTAAGTTTTCAACTTCATTTTTGGTCCAGCCGCTGCCCGGACGATTCGCCCGACGTGTTGCCAGCCACATTGCAAAAATGAAACCCACCAGATACATCAGGCCGTACCAGTGAAGCGCAACGGGTCCTATTGAGAAAATGACCGGATCAAATTCCGGAAAATGCAGATAGCTACTGGTCATCTGTCACCACAAGTTCTTGTTATTTCGCTGAAAGAGAACAGCGATTGAAATGCGCGCCGCAGGTTTCAGGCGCTCCAAAGGTGCGAATAATAGCACAAGGGAACCTGGCTGGTTGCCGGATACCGTTAAAAGATATGTATATGATCCGCGCTATAACCCCCCGCGAATCAACCCGCCCATACCGCGACGCTCCATAAATGCCGCGACCTGATGACGAACTTCGGTCGCCAGTTGCGCTTCCAGGCTGCGCTGCGCAAGATTTTCTGCTTCGGCAAAATCAATGCGCCGCAGCAGGTATTTGACGCGCGCGACAGAACGTCCGTTCATCGACAGATGGCGATACCCCAGCCCAATGAGGATTGCCACGCACATGGGATCGCCCGCCATTTCACCGCATAAACGCAGATCGATTCCCTGCGTTTCCGCCTCACGGGCGATCATCGCCAGAGCACGTAACATTGCAGGATGAAGGCTGTCATAAATGTTCGCGACCCGGGTGTTGTTGCGATCAACGGCCAGGATGTATTGAGTCAGATCGTTGGTGCCAACAGAGATAAAATCAACCCGATTTGCCAGATGCGGCAGCATAAATACCATTGAAGGTACTTCCAGCATGATACCGATGCGTGGTTTGGGAATTGCGTAACCGATCATCTCCTCAACTTCACGTCCGGCACGTTCAATCAGGCGACGCGCTTCGTCAACTTCATCGAGGCTTGTGACCATTGGCAACAGAATGTGCAGGTTGCCCGTTGCAGCATTGGCGCGCAACATCGCCCGCACCTGGATCAAAAAGATCTCCGGCTGATCGAGCGTAATGCGAATCCCACGCCATCCCAGGCATGGATTCTCTTCGCTGATCGGCATGTAAGGCAGTTGCTTGTCGGCTCCCACATCCAGCGTACGCAGAGTGACGGGTTTATCATTGAACATTTGCAGCATCCCCTGATACTGCGCCACCTGTTCTTCTTCCGACGGGAAACCACTTTGCAGCATGAAAGGGATTTCGGTGCGATAAAGACCGATACCATCAATGCGACTGCCCAGTTTTTCTTCATGTTCCGGGCTTAATCCCGCATTGAGCATGACTTTTATGCGCTCGCCGCTTTTTAACTGCGCGGGTAAATTGACGTCATCTTCCGCCAGACGACTAAGCTCTATCTCTTCGCTAATCAGCCGCTGATATTCTTGCAGCAACACCGGCTCCGGGTCGACCAGCAATTCACCACGATAACCGTCAACGATCAGTGTGCGACGATGCAGCACCGAAGGCTGAATGTCCGCGCCCATCACGGTAGGGATCCCCAGCGCACGTACCATAATCGCAGCATGGGAGTTGGCTGCGCCATCGCGCACGACAACGCCGACTAAGCGATCCTGAGGCAGCTCTGCAAGGGTTGTCGCTGACAGTTCATCAGCCACCAGAATGAAACGTTCCGGCCAGGCGTTCGCCCCCTGGTTGGCATCATCAAGGTGAAACAACAATCGCTGGCCCAGCGCACGTAAATCACCGGCTCGCTCTTTGAGATAGCTATCACTTAGCGCAGCAAACTGTTCGGCGAATTTTTCAATGACCGTTTTCACCGCCCACTCTGCAACTGAGCCTTTATCCACCTCGTCAAATAATTCGCGACGCAGACGCGTGTCAGAAAGCAGGTGTGAGTAAAGATCGAAAATAGCCGCCGTTTCTTTTTGTGCACCGGCAGCAAAGCGTTTGCTGTAGCGACGAAACTCGTTAGCCGCTTCTTCCAGCGCCCCGGTCAGTCGCTCGCGTTCCAGAGCCGGATCCAGCGTTGATGCCTGATACACCTGTTCCATTAAGGGTAACGTGGCATCCTGCCAGCCTTCAGCAATCGCCACGCCGGGCGCTGCCGGTAATGCGCGGATTCGCGTCTGGCGATATTGCCCAAACAAGGCAGTCAACTGCGACTGAGAAAGAATAGCTGCCATCTGGGTGGCAAGCGTCACCAGGAAAGATTCTTCACTTTCGTTGTACTGCCGCAACTCTCGTTGCTGTACCACCAGTACACCAAGTAACTGGCGACGTTGAATAATTGGCACGCCTAAAAACGCGCGGAAACGTTCTTCTTTTACGGAGGGGATATATTTGAAGCTGGGGTGTTTTTGCGCATCCGCAAGGTTTATCGGTTCCGCCAGCCTGCCAACCAGGCCGACGATCCCTTCATCAAACGCGAGCGTTACGGTGCGACCACGTGGCTTTTTTAATCCCCGGGTCGCCATCAGGTAGTAACAACGTCGGTCGTGATCGGCCAGGTAGACCGAACAGACCTCGGTATCCATCGCAAGACAGATGTCGGTAACCAGAATATTTAACGCCTCATTCAGGCGTGGTGCGCTGGCTACCTTTTCGACTATTTCGCGCAGGCGAGTGAGCATAATGGGCGTGACTTAACCTCTTTTACGTCGATAAGCAGATACGTTTTGTGGTTTAGGCGTATTTTCTTGCAGCGCCATCACAACACTTGCGAACTCTTTCATTACCCTACGGTAGACATCACGTTTAAATGACACCACCTGTCTGACCGGATACCAGTAACTTACCCATCGCCAGCCGTCAAACTCTGGTGTACTGCTGGTTTGCATATTGATTTCCGCATCGCCGCTCACCAGCTGCAAGAGAAACCATTTTTGTTTTTGGCCGATACACACCGGCTTCGTGTCCCAACGCACCAAACGTTTCGGTAATTTGTAGCGCAACCAGTTACGCGTTGAAGCAAGGATTCGAACGTCTTTACGGCTTAATCCTACTTCTTCAAACAATTCACGGTACATCGCCTGTTCTGCGGATTCTCCGGGATTAATTCCGCCTTGCGGAAATTGCCAGGAGTGCTGACCAAATCGCCGGGCCCACATTACTTGCCCCTGACGATTACAAATCACGATACCTACGTTTGGGCGGTAGCCATCGTCATCAATCACCGGACTACCTCAAAATAAAGCTTTATATACGAATGATTGTTTCATACTCCAGGAAGACGGTAAACCACTCTCTGCAAGGCATTACACACTAATAACAATTGAATAACTCACAGTTAAGTGCAGAGTTATAAACAGAGGAAGGGGTGGATAGCCGTTTTTATTCACCTTTTCTGTGGATAGAGTTGTGAAGAACTACGGAATTACCACGGGAAAACCCAGAGCACTCTGAATCAGCCGCTAAAATACACTTTAAAATATTCGTTATTAATCAATATATTAAATACATAAATATTGATAAAACAGACAAATTCGTGACCCATGTCACACCACTCATTTACGCGTTGGCGAAAGATCAACCAACGTCGTATTTATCCACAGAATGTGCCACTAAGTTAAGCACCGAACCACTAAAAATTAGAGTTTCGTCGCACGTCAAGGCTGTAAATGGAAACAGTAGTGAGGGTTTTTCACAGTTATCCCAGCTTTCTGTGGATAACATGGTGTAAGATCCTGTTTATTTTCAGTGACCAGAATTGGAAAACCCACCAGGACGTTGCGCAACACCGTCACCTGTGAATTAAAAAACAAGATAAATCATAGAATTGAATAACGCTTGTGGAAAAAGTTACACTCTGAATATTCGGTACAAAATAGCTGCTTATTTTTTAATCAAGGTGTAATGCCATGTCTCAACCTCGCCCATTGCCCCCTCCCCCCGAAACTGAAGCGCAGTTATTAGCGCAAGCACAGCAACTTTCTGGTTACACCCTTGGTGAACTGGCAGCACTTGCCGGATTGGTTACGCCGGAGAATTTAAAACGCGATAAAGGTTGGATCGGTGTGTTACTGGAGATCTGGCTTGGCGCCAGCGCAGGAAGTAAACCTGAACAAGATTTTGCCGCTTTAGGCGTGGAACTCAAAACTATACCTGTAGATACTCTTGGTCGCCCGCTGGAAACGACATTCGTTTGTGTTGCACCGTTAACTGGCAATAGCGGTGTGACCTGGGAAACCAGCCACGTGCGCCACAAACTCAAACGGGTGTTATGGATACCGGTTGAAGGCGAGCGCAGCATCCCACTGGCGCAGCGTCGCGTAGGAGCACCGTTGCTGTGGAGTCCGAACGAAGAGGAAGACCGCCAGCTACGCGAAGACTGGGAAGAATTAATGGATATGATTGTCCTCGGTCAGGTTGAGCGAATCACCGCTCGTCACGGGGAATATTTGCAAATACGACCGAAAGCGGCGAATGCGAAAGCTCTCACCGAAGCCATTGGCGCCGAGGGTGAACGAATTCTGACATTGCCGCGCGGATTTTATCTGAAAAAGAATTTCACCAGCGCACTGCTGGCGCGTCATTTTTTGATCCAGTAGCCATCGCTTTGACCTGCTGCATTCCGGGCATATAATTACCGCTTCATTTTTTTGGCAGGGCTTTTTAGATGTTATTTGCATGGATAACCGATCCTAACGCCTGGCTTGCGCTCGGTACGCTGACGCTGCTGGAGATCGTTCTTGGGATCGATAATATTATTTTCCTTTCTCTGGTGGTCGCAAAGTTGCCCACCGCACAGCGTGGTCACGCGCGGCGTCTGGGACTGGCAGGAGCCATGGTTATGCGTCTGGCGCTGCTGGCGTCGATTGCCTGGGTTACGCGCCTGACGAATCCGCTTTTTACAATTTTCAATCAGGAAATTTCCGCTCGTGATTTGATTCTGCTGCTGGGTGGTCTGTTCCTTATCTGGAAAGCCAGTAAGGAGATCCACGAGTCTATCGAAGGCGAAGAAGAAGGGCTGAAAACACGTGTTTCATCATTCCTCGGCGCTATCGTGCAGATTATGCTGCTGGATATTATTTTCAGCCTCGATTCGGTGATTACCGCCGTGGGTCTGTCGGATCACTTGTTTATTATGATGGCGGCCGTAGTCATTGCCGTAGGCGTGATGATGTTCGCCGCACGTTCGATTGGTGATTTTGTTGAACGCCATCCATCAGTGAAAATGTTGGCGCTCTCTTTCCTGATTCTAGTGGGCTTTACCCTGATCCTGGAAAGTTTCGATATCCACGTACCGAAAGGTTACATCTACTTCGCGATGTTCTTCTCCATTGCAGTAGAAAGCCTCAACCTGATTCGCAATAAAAAGAATCCGCTCTGATATTCCGTTCGCTCTCCTGTGGGAGAGCGAACGTCTTCCCTTTATTCTCACAGTTTAAGACTTTCCTGCTTTCAAGATGTATAACGTCAGATTATAAACAGACTATTATCATTGATGGGCTTAATGAGGATAACCGGATGAAAAAATGGGCAGTATTAATTTCCGCAGTCGGACTGGCATTTGCTGTTTCCGGTTGTAGCAGCGATTATGTGATGGCAACTAAAGATGGTCGAATGATCCTGACTGATGGAAAACCGGAAATTGACGATGATACCGGGCTTGTGAGTTATCACGATCAACAAGGTAACGCGATGCAAATTAACCGCGATGATGTCTCGCAAATTATTGAACGTTAAAAAATAAGGTCAGCATCCGGCTGGCCTTAAGATTTTTCGCTTTCCCTTTTCCCTTCCCTCTGCCATTTTTATATTCCTTATGTCGTGATTATAAAAAGGAAACGGCTATGCAATATCACCGTATACCCCACAGCTCGCTGGAAGTCAGCACGCTGGGGCTTGGCACGATGACGTTTGGTGAACAGAACAGCGAAGCCGACGCCCACGCACAACTCGACTATGCCGTTGCTCAGGGCATTAATCTTATCGACGTTGCCGAGATGTACCCTGTACCGCCTCGCCCCGAAACTCAGGGTCTGACCGAAACCTATGTCGGTAACTGGCTGGCAAAACATGGCAACCGCGAAAAATTAATTATCGCCTCTAAAGTGAGCGGACCGTCGCGCAACAATGACAAGGGTATTCGCCCGGATCAGGCGCTGGACAGGAAGAATATCCGCGAAGCTCTGCATGACAGCCTCAAGCGCCTACAGACTGATTACCTCGATCTTTATCAGGTACACTGGCCGCAGCGCCCGACCAACTGCTTCGGCAAACTCGGTTATAGCTGGACGGATTCCGCGCCTGCGGTTTCGCTGCTGGATACGCTGGATGCACTGGCAGAATACCAACGCGCAGGGAAAATTCGTTATATCGGCGTGTCGAATGAAACCGCATTTGGCGTAATGCGTTATCTACATCTGGCGGACAAACACGATCTGCCGCGCATCGTCACTATTCAGAACCCCTATAGTCTGTTAAACCGCAGCTTTGAAGTGGGTCTGGCGGAAGTCAGCCAGTATGAAGGCGTCGAGTTACTGGCCTATTCGTGCCTGGGTTTCGGCACGCTGACCGGTAAATATCTCAATGGTGCAAAACCGGCTGGTGCGCGTAATACGCTCTTTAGTCGCTTCACCCGTTATAGTGGTGAGCAAACGCAAAAAGCTGTCGCGGCATATGTTGATATTGCCAGACGTCATGGTCTCGATCCTGCTCAGATGGCGCTCGCTTTTGTACGCCGCCAACCGTTTGTTGCCAGCACGCTGCTGGGCGCAACGACGATGGAACAGTTGAAAACTAACATCGAAAGTTTACATCTGGAGTTGAGCGAAGACGTATTAACTGAAATTGAAGCGGTGCATCAGGTTTATACTTATCCGGCACCTTAAGCATTAACGCCGGGCTTACCCGGCGTTAAATATTAATGACGGCGTTGCCAGACCCACAGCGCCGTTATTGCCAGCGCAAACAGCGCACCGAAGCCAATGCCAATGGGCACGACAGGAATACCCACCATGACCGCCAGCGAGTAAATGCCCAACATCAACAACATGGCGCTATTTTCGCCAAGGTTCTGTACTGCAATCGCATTCCCCGCCCCGACGCTTTTTTTACCTCGTTCCTGGAGTAACGCATTCAATGGAACGACAAAAAAGCCGCCCAGCACGCCAATCAACATCAGCAAGGCATAGGCTGGCAGCAGCTCATGTTGCAGGGAGAAAATCAGCACCACCACGCCAATTAAAATCCCGGCGGGCATACAGCGTGAAACGGTTTCCAGCGTGACCAGCTTCGCTGCCGCGCCGGCACCAACCACGATGCCAATCGCCACCATGGCGTTGAGATAGGTCGGCGTGGCGTTATCGGTAATGCCCAGCGCCACCGGCACCCAAAGTACTAACAGGAAACGCAGCGTGACGCCTGCTCCCCAGAACAAACTGGTGCCTACCAGCGAAAAACGCGTTTCTCCATTGCGCCATAACGAGGTGCAGGCATTCAGGAAACTGCGGGTCATGTTGATGAGATTCCACGACTGCCCCGGACGCGCCGCCGCCAGTTTTGGAATGTAGATATTGGCGACGACCGCACCACCATAGGCCAGCGCACATGCTGCCAGAGCGACAAGAACATGCCAGTCTGCCAGTACACCACCGGCTACGGAACCGAGCAAAATCGCCGCTATGGTAGAAGCTTCCATTAAACCGTTAGCTTTTACTAACTTACTACCCGTGGTTAATTCGCCGAGAATACCGTATTTCGCCGGTGAATACGCCGCTGCTCCCACGCCGACCAGCGTATAGCCGAGAAAGGGATTGATGCCAAAGCAGATACTGGCAGCACCCAGCAGCTTAAGACCGTTGGCAAACATCATCACCCGACCTTTGGCAAAGCTATCGGCCACCTGCCCGACAAACGGCGCAAAAAGAATGTAAGCACCTACAAACACCATTTGCAGGACGGGCTGACTCCACTCCGGATAGAACTGTGCTTTCAGTAACGCCAGAGTGGCAAACAGCAGCGCGTTATCGCCAAACGCAGAGAGAAACTGCGCGACGATAACCGCTTTCATCCCCTTCGACCACAGCGAAGTGTTAGTGTGCACTGACTCACTCATCGTGTTGTTCCGCTTCGTCTACCCAGCTTTTCAACGTGACAAAGTCAGGTTTACCGCTGCCCAGTAATGGCATCTGTTTCAGATAGCGAATGTCGCGCGGTACGGCAAGTTCCGGCACGCCGTGCTCGCGGGCATACTGTTGCAGTTTATCGCGCGCCAGTTCACTGTCCGTGGTGAAAAGCACCAGCGCCTCACCTTTGCTGGCATCGCTCTTAATCGCAGTGGCATGCATCTTGTCTGGAGAAACGCCAATGGCCAGTTGTTCCACCATTTCCAGCGACACCATTTCGCCTGCAATTTTGGCAAAGCGTTTCGCGCGCCCCTGAATCTGCACAAAGCCCTGCTCGTCGAAACGCACGATATCGCCCGTGTCATACCAGCCGCGCTCCATTTCGCCGCGAACATTCTCGGCGGTGGGCACTTCCAGCACGCCCGGCTTCTCTACCCGCAGGTAGCCGTTCATAATGTTCGGCCCTTTCAGTTGCAGGCGGCCACCGTCTTCGATACCCGGAACCGCCAGCAGCCGAGCATCCATACCAGGCAAAATACGCCCTACCGTACCTGGTTTCGCCGCCATCGGTACGTTGATGGACACCACGGGCGCGCATTCCGTCACACCGTAACCTTCAAGAATGCGCAGGCCAAATTTATCCTGCCAAAGCTGTTTGGTGCTTTCTTGCAGTTTCTCTGCGCCTGCCACCACATAGCGTAGACGATAGAAATCATACGGGTTGGCAAAGCGCGCGTAGTGACCGAGGAAGGTCGAGGTACCAAAGAGCACGGTACAACTGCGGTCGTACACCAGTTCCGGCACAATGCGGTAATGCAGCGGGCTTGGATAAAGGAATACTTCCGCCCCCGTCAGCAGTGGCGTAAACAGGCCAACAGTCAGACCAAAAGAGTGGAACAGTGGCAATGCCGACATAAAGCGGTCATTGGTGGTGAAGTCGGCAATGGTTTTAATCTGCTCGACGTTCGCCAGAATGCTTTTATGGCTATGGACAACACCTTTCGGATGACCTTCAGAACCGGAGGTAAAGAGGATCAGCGCCTCTTCTTCTGGCTGCTGTTTTACCTGTGCGAGGCGCGGCACCAGCAGATGCGCGAAGATCCACACTTTGTCGGCAGTGGTGACGTCCGCTTTTAAATCTTCCAGATAGACCCAACGTACCTGAGTTAACTGTTCCGGCAGATGCCAGAGTTTGCCTTTATCGAGAAACTGGCGGGAAGTGAAGATGGTTTTGATTTCAGCCGCCGTAATGGCGCTGGTCAGCCCTTTTACCCCGGCGGTGTAGTTCATCATTGCGGGAATGCGACGACGTGCGATGGCTCCGAAAATCACTGCCGCACTGATGCCCGCATTGGGCAGCATTAAGCCGATGCGTTCCCCTTCAACACTGTATTTTTCAAGAATGCGCCCGACAAACAGCGTTTTGGTAAGTAATTTACGATAGGTGTCAGGGGTAAAATTGATATCTTCGACACACTTTTTACCCGCACCGAAGCGGTACATCGCACTCAAAAAGGATTCGTACAACGTTTCACGCGGGCGCACTGCCATACGCGCTTCCATCATAATTTGATGCAGCATTTCGCCAGCGATTTTGCGACGGTCACGGGCACGCGGCGCATCCGGCATCTGTACCTGCGTTGGTGGCAAAATATGCAGATGAATTTGCGGGAACAAGCGACGTTTAACCAGACCTTTCAGGCGGCTGAAGTGCGTAAGTTCCGCCCCTTCAATACGCACTGGAATGACTGTCGCACCTGACTTCGCAGCGACAAAACCCGCGCCATCGTAGATTTTCATCAGCGAGCCGGTTGTCGTGATTCGTCCTTCAGGGAAAATCACCACCGGTCGCCCCTGTTCCACCAGACGTACCAGATGTTTAATTGCCATAGGTTGCGTCGGGTCGAGGGGAACGAAGTCGATAAATGATTTCAGCCAACGCATATACCACTGCTGGCTGATGGAGGTGTAAACGGCAAAAACAGGGCGAACGGGTAAAAACAGTGCCAGCAATATGCCATCAATAAATGAGACGTGATTGGGCGTGATAAGAACGCGCTCGCCCTTCAGTGCCTGGGTGTCGCCTGTCACGCGAACACGGTACAGGACACGGCACAAATTACGAAAAAAGCTAAAAAGCATTCCAACTCCCTTTGCTCATTCTTCAGTAAAAGCGAATGGTGCGAGATTACACCAGAAGGAGAACGCGAGCGACAGTAAAATGGGTGCGAAAAAAAACCTGCGCATCCGCGCAGGCTGGTGCAAGAGACAGGGTACGAAGAGCGTACCGAATAATCTCACCAATCAATACCTCTGGGATCTTGATTGTGGTCTGCACACAGACTGTTCGCCAGCGAGAAAACGCAAAGGAGTGAAGGGAAATGCAACCAGGTGTGTAAATTATCGGTTACTGTTACAGATTGATGACAGACAAAAAAAACCTGCGCATCTGCGCAGGTTGGTGTAATTCATGTGATCAACCCGAAGTTGACTTCACCTATCAATACCTCTGGGATCACCACTTTATCAATCTGAAGCCAAACGCCACCAGCGGTCAATCGCAACAGCGTTTCGCAAAGTGTAACCAAAGGTTTGCAATCTCTTTTTTTGTCTTACTTATTTGCGTTTCGCTCACATTCCCCGCGCTGAAAGTACCACACCCCTTGAACCAACGGACGTTTTCCGTAACACTGACAGAATGTAAGCGTTTACCCACAAAGGTATTTTCATGGCGACCATAAAGGATGTAGCCCGACTGGCAGGCGTTTCAGTCGCCACAGTTTCCCGCGTCATTAATAATTCTCCCAAAGCCAGCGAAGCTTCCCGGCTGGCTGTACATAGTGCAATGGAGTCTCTTAGCTATCACCCGAACGCCAACGCCCGGGCGCTGGCACAACAGGCCACCGAAACCGTTGGTTTGATTGTTGGCGATGTCTCTGATCCTTTTTTCGGCGCAATGGTGAAAGCGGTTGAACAGGTGGCTTATCACACGGGTAATTTTTTATTGATTGGTAATGGTTACCACAACGAGCAAAAAGAACGTCAGGCCATTGAGCAGTTGATCCGCCATCGCTGCGCCGCACTGGTCGTTCATGCCAAAATGATTCCCGATGCCGATTTGACAGCATTGATGAAACAAATGCCCGGTATGGTGCTGATCAACCGGATCCTTCCGGGGTTTGAGAATCGTTGCATCGCACTGGACGATCGTTATGGCGCCTGGCTGGCGACGCGTCATTTGATTCAACAAGGCCATACTCGCATTGGTTATCTCTGCTCTAACCACTCTATTTCTGACGCCGAAGATCGTCTGCAGGGTTATTACGATGCCCTTGCCGAAAGCGGTATTCCGGCCAATGATCGGCTGGTAACTTTTGGCGAACCGGATGAAAGCGGCGGCGAACAGGCAATGACTGAACTGCTGGGAAGGGGGCGAAATTTCTCTGCCGTGGCCTGTTATAACGATTCAATGGCGGCGGGCGCGATGGGTGTACTCAATGATAATGGTATTGATGTACCGGGTGAGATTTCATTGATTGGCTTTGATGATGTGCTGGTATCGCGCTATGTGCGTCCGCGTTTGACGACAGTACGCTATCCAATTGTAACGATGGCGACTCAGGCTGCCGAACTGGCTTTGGCTCTGGCGAACAATCACCCGCTTCCTGAAATTACCAACGTCTTTAGTCCAACGCTGGTACGTCGCCATTCAGTTTCAACACCGTCACTGGAGACAAGTCATAACGCCTCCAGCAACTAGCCGCAATTAAAGCAGCTCAAGCGCCAGTAATTCTTCAATGGTCTGGCGACGGCGAATCAATCGCGCCTGACCATTATCAAACAGAACTTCTGGCAGCAGTGGGCGACTATTGTAGTTTGATGACATTGACGCGCCATATGCGCCAGTATCATGCAGTACCAGATAATCCCCTGCCTTCACTTCCGGCAAAGCACGAGTTTCGACATTCCCCCCCTCCTGCTGGGTAAAAACATCCCCCGATTCACATAGCGGCCCGGCGACAACGGTTTCCACCGTTGGTGCGTGCTCAAGGGAATGACCATCAGCCGCCAGTGCGCTAATGTGATGGTAACTGCCGTACATTGCCGGGCGCATCAGATCGTTAAACCCGGCGTCAACCAGCACAAAGTGGCGGCTCCCCATCTGTTTGACGCTTCGCACCTGGGTAATCAACACACCAGACTGCGCCACCAGGAAGCGACCCGGTTCAATTTCCAGTTTCACAGGGTGACCCAAATGATGAGCGATCTGCTCACGTGCCGCATTCCACAGGCCATAATAATGCTCGGTATCAACCGCTTCTTCTCCCTGTTGATAAGGAACTGAAAGCCCACCGCCAGCAGAAATCGCCTGTAAATCCTGATCAAAGTCGATAACCTGCCGCACCATCGCACCACACACCTGTTCCAGATGCGCATAGTCAACACCGGAACCAATGTGCATGTGAATGCCGACCAGCTGCAATTGATGCCGCTGTATTACTTCCAGTGCGGCGGGAAGATCGGTATACCAGATACCGTGCTTGCTGTTTTCGCCGCCGGTATTGGTTTTTTGGCTATGTCCATGACCAAATCCCGGATTAACGCGCAGCCATACCCGATGCCCTGGCGAAACCTGGCCTAGTTGGTCGAGCATATCGACAGAACCCGCATTCACCGGAATTTGCAATTCACTGACACGCTCGAGCGTAGCCTGGTCGATAACATCAGCGGTAAAGACGATGTCATCGGGATGCGTTTGTGGATTGTAACCCGCCGCCAGCGCGCGCTCGATTTCGCCCAACGAGACGGAATCTACTTTCACGCCTTGCTCACGCATTAAGCGCAAAATATGAATATTGGAACAGGCTTTCTGCGCAAAGCGCACCACATCAAACTGCTTCAGAGCCGCAATCTGCCGACGAATGATTTGTGCATCGTAGACCCAAACCGGGCAACCGAATTCTGCGGGCAAGCGCAGCAGATTTTCAGCGGTGAGATCGGTATCGGTGCTGAACAGTGAATGTGGCATAACAAACTCCGAATAAGTGAGGCTGACGGCGAATAAAACATTGCCTGATGCACTTCGTTTATCAGGCCTACATGGCTCCTGCAATATATTGAATTTGCATGATCTTGTAGGCGCATCAACAAAGCGCACATTGTCAACAATCTGAATAAGTGTTTTTTTATGATTACGCCACATCATAAAAAGAATAAAAAATATCGATTTATGCCAGGTCTATGCAAAAATGATATGGATTACCGAAGAATGAGATTAAGCAGATGGCCGCCGTTAACTTACGTCATATTGAAATTTTTCATGCGGTGATGACCGCCGGAAGCCTGACTGAAGCGGCACAACTGCTACATACTTCACAACCCACTGTCAGCCGCGAACTGGCGCGCTTTGAAAAAGTGATTGGGCTGAAATTGTTTGAGCGCGTACGTGGACGATTACATCCTACCGTGCAAGGGCTGCGGCTGTTCGAAGAGGTGCAGCGATCCTGGTACGGCCTGGATCGCATTGTCAGTGCCGCAGAAAGTTTGCGCGAGTTTCGCCAGGGCGAACTGTCTATTGCCTGCCTGCCGGTCTTTTCGCAGTCTTTTTTGCCGCCACTGATGCAACCGTTTCTGGCTCGCTATCCTGAAGTCAGCTTAAACATAGTGCCGCAGGAATCGCCGCTACTTGAAGAGTGGCTCTCGGCCCAGCGCCATGATTTAGGCCTCACCGAGACGCTGCATACACCTGCGGGTACGGAACGTACTGAATTACTGTCTTTAGATGAAGTATGTGTTTTACCGCAGGGGCATCCGCTGGCAGCAAAAGAGGTATTAACGCCGGAAGATTTTCAGGGTGAGAATTACATCAGCCTTTCCCGTACTGACAGCTATCGCCAGTTATTGGATCAACTATTTAATGAACATCAGGTTAAACGCCGCATGATTGTGGAGACCCACAGCGCCGCGTCAGTCTGCGCGATGGTACGGGCGGGGGCGGGAGTTTCCGTGGTTAACCCGCTCACCGCACTGGATTATGCGGCAAGCGGTTTAGTGGTGCGACGATTTAGCATTGCAGTTCCGTTTACCGTTAGCCTGATTCGCCCCCTTCACCGCCCGTCATCAGCACTGGTGCAGGCATTTAGTGAGCACTTACAGGCAGGTTTACCGAATCTGGTTGCCTCACTTAACGCTATTTTGTAGCGAGTTACGACAGCATAAAGGCGACGGCATCCTCGGCATGAAGAGCGGTGGTATCGAACACGGGCAGGACACTGCGCTCCTCTGGCACCAGTAAACCAATTTCAGTACAACCGAAAATCACGCCCTGTGCCCCCTGTTCTGCGAGACGAGTAATGACTTGTGCATAATAAGCGCGTGACGTTTCGGTAAATTGCCCCAGACACAGTTCTTCAAAAATAATCTGATTAATTTTCGCCCGCTCATCCGCTTCAGGCACCAGACAATCGATAGAAAATTGCTCTGCCAGCCGTCCACGATAAAAATCCTGTTCCATGGTGTAGCGCGTTCCCAGCAGCGCCACGCGCGTCATTCCAGCACGGGTGATGGCACGCCCGGTGGCATCCGCAATATGTAAGAAAGGCAGTGAGCAACGAGACTCGATGACATCTGCAACTTTGTGCATCGTATTGGTACATAACACAATACCTTCTGCTCCAGCCCGCTGTAATCCAAGCGCCGCACTGGCAAGAATCTCTCCTGTTTTGTCCCACTCACCGCGACGTTGGCACTCTTCTATTTCATGAAAATCGACGCTATGTAGCAGCACTTGCGCAGAGTGAAGCCCGCCAAGTCGCTGTTTAATACCTTCATTTATCAGGCGATAGTAAGGAATGGTGGATTCCCAGCTCATTCCTCCCAGCAAACCAATTGTTTTCATTCCTCTCTCCTGGTGTGAGTTACCGCAACAGGGCTGATTAAGGAACGAGACAAACGCCTCAACGGCCTGGTGCCAGATCTCTATTAGCGAAAAAAAGGCCGGATGTACAGCACATCCGGCCTGTGAAATCAGACACCGATATTTCTCAATTTCTCACCAGCCATCAGTTTACGTTCGATATGTTCCAGCGTGACATTCTTGGTTTCCGGAATAAGCCAGAAGGTGATGCCAACAAACGCGATGTTCAACGCAGTGTAGAGCCAGAACGTACCTGCCGCACCAATGCTATCGAGCAGAGTCAGGAAGGTCGCGCCGATAATCATGTTCGACACCCAGTTTGTGGTGGTCGAGCAGGTAATACCAAAATCGCGGCATTTCAGCGGCTGAATTTCGGAGCACAGGATCCACACCACTGGCGCGGCGCTCATCGCATAACCGGCAATGCACATCATTGTCATGCCAACAGAGAGCCAGGACAAACCACTGGAAGCAGTTCCGTTATCAAACTGCATCAGGCAATAGCCCAGCACCAGAGTTCCCAATGCCATCACGCTAAAACCAATTTTCAGTGCTGGTTTACGCCCCGCTTTATCTACTGTAAAGACAGCAATAAAGGTGGCGAACATAAATGTCAGCCCCACGACCAGAGTCGCAATCATCTGTTGTTCTGTGGTCGTAAAGCCCGCCATTTTGAAGATGCGAGGCGCGTAGTACATGATGATGTTCATACCGGTAAATTGCTGCATCGCCTGCAACAACATACCGAGAAACACTGCTCGACGGACATTACGGTTGATCTTAAACAGCGCCCAACCGCCCTGTTTTAATTTCAGGCTTTCACGAATTTCGTTGAGTTCTTCTCGCGCTTTTTCCGACGTATCGCGCAGCATACGCAGCACTTCTTCCGCCTCAATATGACGCCCTTTCTCCGCCAGCCAGCGCGGGCTATTCGGCAGGAAGACCACCAGAATAATCAACACAACTGCCGGTAAGGCAAGAACACCTAACATTGCGCGCCAGTTACCGCTATAGCTGAATGCTGTGTCGGATAAAAACGCCAGAACGATGCCAAGTGTGACCATTAACTGGTACATACTTATCATCTTGCCACGCACGTTTTCACTCGCCATTTCAGAGAGATACAGTGGCGCAGTGTAAGAGGCAATCCCCACCGCAATCCCCAGAACCACACGGGCCGCGATTAACATTTCGACACTGGTGGCAAACGCTGACCCTATTGAGCCCAATACGAACAGCACAGCACCAGCCATCAGGCTGTATTTACGTCCCAGACGGAATGACAGCCAGCCGTTAAACAGCGCACCGATTGCTGCGCCAAGCATCATGCTACTGACGACCCATTCCTGCAAACGACTGGTCAGCACAAAGTGATCGGTGATAAACGGTAATGCACCTGCGATAACCCCGATATCAAGACCGAATAACAATCCCGCGACCGCAGCAGCTACCGAAACAAACATATTCATACGCCGCGTATCACGCAGAGAGCGCGGCGTTAAAGCAGATTCCGTATTGATAGTAACCATTTTTTCCTGCCAGCACAGAGTAAGACATAGTGAAAAAATACGTGAACAATTAACTCAGGTGTCAGGTCGGAAATAGCATAAATATGGATTAAATTGCTGCCACATGCAGTTATGTGATGGACATTACACTTTTAAAATTAAGTGAAATTAATGACATTATTATTAAGCAACTAATTTTAAAGCAGATAAAACCAACAAAACTTATCAATTGATAATTAATATGGATTATTTAATAGCCGTGATATGGATTATGTTGATTATCAGAAATAAAAAACCCTGCCAATGTGACAGGGTCATAAATGTAAGCTAAATGAATTAACGTGCTAACCAGCCACCATCCACGGCAATGGTGTAGCCATTAACATAGTCAGAAGCACTGGACGCCAGAAACACCACCGGCCCCATCAGATCGCTCGGCAACCCCCAACGCCCCGCTGGAATACGATCCAGAATTTCCGCACTACGCTGTTCATCAGCCCGCAGTTGCTGAGTATTGTTGGTCGCCATGTAACCCGGAGCAATCGCGTTAACGTTGATGTTGTGTTTTGCCCATTCGTTCGCCATCAGGCGCGTCACACCCATTACGCCGCTTTTTGATGCGGTATATGAGGGCACGCGGATCCCGCCCTGGAATGAAAGCATTGACGCGATATTAATAATCTTGCCGCCATTGCCCTGCGCGATAAAGTGCTTCGCCGCCGCCTGGGACATGAAAAACACGCTCTTGATGTTCAGATTCATCACATCGTCCCAGTCTTTTTCGCTGAAATCGAGAGCATCTTCGCGGCGAATTAATCCGGCGTTATTCACCAGGATATCAATATGACCAAATTCTGCCACTGCACGATCCAGCAGTGCTGGAATACCATCAATCTTACGCAGATCGGCGGTCAGGCTTAAAAAACGGCGCCCCAGCGCAGTGACCTGTTCAATGGTCTCTGTTGGTTCAACAATGTTGATGCCAACAATATCACAGCCCGCTTGCGCCAGACCCAACGCCATTCCCTGCCCCAGCCCAGTATCACAACCGGTGACAACTGCAACTTTACCTTCAAGAGAAAATGCATTTAAAATCATGAGAATACCTTATTCATGTATATCCGCGACTAGCGCAGATCTTTAATGGCAACGTGGTCCATATCATCAAAGACCTGGTTTTCACCGACCATGCCCCAGATAAAGGTATAAGCCCTGGTTCCTACACCTGAATGGATAGACCAGCTTGGGGAAATCACCGCCTGTTCGTTATGCATCACAATGTGACGCGTTTCTTGCGGTTGCCCCATCATGTGGAAAACGCAGGCGTCATCGTCCATGTTGAAATAGAAGTAAACTTCCATCCGGCGCTCGTGGGTGTGGCACGGCATGGTATTCCACAGGTTTCCCGGTGCCAGTTCCGTTAGCCCCATACTCAACTGGCAGGTTTCCAGCACATCCGGCACAAAGTATTTGTTAATCGTGCGGCGGTTACTGGTGAGATTATCGCCCAGCGTAACCGGAGACACTTCAGACGGCGTGACTTTTTTGGTGGGATACGTCGTGTGAGCAGGTGCGCAGTTGTAATAAAACTTCGCCGGAGTGGCGCTATCAATGCTGGCAAAAACAACTTCTTTTGCACCTTTACCAACATAGAGGGCGTCGCGGTGACCGATTTCATAACATTGGCCATCGACGGTAATCGTACCGGTTCCGCCAATATTGATAACGCCCAGCTCACGACGCTCAAGAAAGTAGCTCACGCCCAGTTGTTTTCCTACTTCCCCGCCAACGGAAACCGTTTTTGCTACCGGCATAATGCCGCCAACAATAATACGGTCAATGTGGCTGTAAACCATGGTGTACTCATCCGCGACGAATACCTTTTCAACCAAAAATTCATTGCGCAGCCCTTGGGTATCCAGCGTTTTCGCGTGCGCACTGTGGATGCTCTGTCTTACGTCCACATCAACCTCCGATAATCATTGAAGTGTGAAATTAGAACGATTGTGAAACATCGTTTCGTTTTTCTATTGAAGGATGATAAGCCCGTGATGTGCTCTTTTCAATTAAAAATAAAACATTGTTTCATTTTTAAGAAGGCGATTGTGAAAAGTGTAGTGTCGATCACGAATAAGCCGGGGAAAGGAAAAAGTCAGGTTCTATATGGGATATGCATAGACGTGCCAGCCATCATTATAAAGCAGCTTGATGGCGGTAGAGGTTTAACTGATAAGGAAGAAATACAGATCTAATCGTCACGCTCAATAGTTAACGCCACCCCCTGACCACCACCAATACAGAGTGTAGCCAATCCTTTACGAGCGTTGCGTTTCACCATTTCATGAACCAAAGAAACCAAAATGCGGCAACCAGAGGCGCCAATCGGATGACCCAATGCAATCGCGCCGCCATTAACATTGACCCGGCGTTCATCCCATTCAAGCATCTTGCCAACAGAAAGCGCCTGCGCGGCAAATGCTTCATTAGCCTCAATAAGATCAACATCAGCCAGCTGCCAGCCTACACGCTCCAGGCAACGGCGAGTCGCATACACAGGAGCAATACCCATCAGTGCAGGATCAACACCAACGCTGGCAAAGGCGCGAATACGTGCCAGCACGGGTAAATTCAACGCATGTGCTTTAGCTTCGCTCATCATCATTACCGCAGCCGCGCCATCATTGATGGATGAGGCATTTCCTGCGGTAACAGAACCGTGACTATCAAATGACGGATTTAAACTAGCCAGCCCTTCGGCACTGGCATCAGTACGCGGCTGCTCATCGGTATCAACAATCAGTAACTGCCCGTTACTTTGCGTTCTGACCGGGACGATCTCATCTTTGAATCGTCCGGCATCAATGGCCGCCCGCGCTTTCTGTTGTGAGCTAAGTGCGTAGGCATCTTGTAACTGACGACTGATACCATATTCGCGCGCCAGATTTTCGGCAGTGACACCAATATGGTAATCATTGAATGCATCCCACAAGCCATCATGCACCAGGCTATCAACCAATTGGCTATCGCCAAGCTGTGCTCCGGTGCGGCTATCAGTCAAAACATGTGGCGCACGACTCATATTTTCCTGACCACCGGCAATAACAATATCAGCCTCGCCACACTGGATCGCCTGAGTAGCAAGATGCAAAGCTTTTAGCCCGGAACCACAAACATCATTAATGGTAATTGCCGAAACGCTGTTGGGAAGACCACCTTTAATGGCAGATTGCCGTGCTGGATTCTGCCCTGCCCCGGCAGTCAGAACCTGTCCAAGAATCACTTCATCCACCGCATGTGCAGCAACGCCGGTGCGCTCTAATAATGCTTTCACGACCAGACTGCCTAATTCTACCGCAGAATGACCAGCCAACGCGCCACGAAAGCAGCCGATAGGTGTTCGTAACGCACCGACAATCACAACATCTTTCATCACAACCTCGCACCAATTAACAGCGCAATAGTAAATGATTGTTAATTTCAATTATCCAAAATGTTTAAAAAAAGTGATTTTTATCACAAAGGAAATTTACCGTAAGAAGGGAGGATGATATCTGACTGGCACGCAAGGTTTGCATCTACTAACACACCAATCCAGAGGTTGATATAGCGTTAATCTCCCATGTCCGGCCTGGTTTATGGTAAATTGCCCTCCATTTTGTTTAATTTGTAGATGATACGTTCAAATAATGTCTAAAATTTGGTCAAAAGAAGAAACTCTCTGGAGCTTCGCACTCTACGGCACAGCCGTTGGCGCAGGCACGCTCTTCCTTCCTATTCAATTAGGTTCAGCAGGAGCGGTGGTCCTGTTTATTACTGCACTGGTCGCCTGGCCTTTAACATATTGGCCACATAAGGCCTTGTGCCAGTTCATCCTTTCTTCAAAAACATCGGCAGGCGAAGGGATCACTGGCGCGGTAACTCACTACTATGGCAAGAAGATCGGTAATCTGATTACCACTCTGTACTTCATTGCCTTTTTTGTCGTTGTACTGATATACGCAGTGGCAATCACCAACTCACTCACTGAACAGCTGGCGAAGCATATGGTCATTGATCTACGCATCCGTATGCTGGTGAGTCTTGGCGTTGTGTTAATCCTGAATCTTATTTTTCTGATGGGGCGTCATGCCACAATTCGGGTAATGGGATTTTTGGTTTTCCCGCTGATTGCTTACTTCTTATTTCTTTCCATCTACCTGGTCGGTAGCTGGCAGCCTTCTTTATTAACAACCCAGGTAGAGTTCAATCAGAATACCCTTCACCAGATATGGATATCGATTCCCGTGATGGTTTTCGCCTTTAGCCATACTCCGATTATTTCTACGTTTGCCATCGACAGACGAGAAAAATACGGCGAACACGCTATGGATAAATGCAAAAAAATTATGAAGGTCGCTTATCTCATCATCTGTGTGAGCGTGCTGTTCTTCGTGTTTAGCTGCCTGTTATCAATTCCACCTTCATATATTGAGGCAGCCAAAGAGGAAGGCGTCACCATTTTATCGGCACTGTCTATGCTGCCAAATTCCCCTGCATGGTTGTCAATTTCTGGGATTATAGTCGCGGTAGTTGCAATGTCTAAATCATTTTTAGGCACCTACTTTGGCGTTATTGAAGGTGCGACGGAATTAGTCAAAACCACGTTACAGCAGGCGGGCGTTAAAAAAAGCCGTGCATTTAACCGCGCGCTGTCAATTATGTTGGTATCACTGATTACTTTCATCGTTTGCTGCATCAACCCTAACGCAATTTCGATGATTTACGCGATCAGTGGTCCGCTCATTGCCATGATTCTTTTTATCATGCCAACACTGTCTACGTATCTCATCCCAGCCCTTAAACCCTGGCGCTCCATCGGAAATCTAATTACGTTGATCGTGGGTATCCTGTGCGTATCGGTAATGTTCTTTAGTTAATCGCTGATGAGAATGGTTCAAAATAGTCATTATTTTGAACCATTCCAGTTCTTACAATGCCTCTCCACCATTAATCACCCTCCTGACTATCTATAGCATAAACAAACAATATCAAGCTGTTATCCTCAGTAAAAATCTGAACATCTTAAATAAGACTATTTAAGATGCGTCACTTAGATTTACACGATATCGTCTGGTTATTCGAAAACAATTTGCAGTATAGATATTCCTAATGCATTAAGCATTTATCTGATTTGCGATAAGCCAAACATGGTTAAATGAGTGAAATCAAGCCATATTTAAAACTTAATGATGCATTCTTAAATATCTTATTGAGAATAATATCAAATACAGATTAAACGCAAATTCCAATTAAAAGCTTATTAAATCAGGGTGTATTGACATCATCAATAACCAATGAAATTATGCGATTATCTATGAATAGGGAGGTTATTAACATGAGACTTTGTAGTAGATATAAAAGTCTTACATGCAATAGTTGCTCAATGCATTGCCAAATAATGCCAGAAAAGTCACCGCGCTTGCAGTATTGTGCAAACGCCTGTTTTTGTATGTGGCCCGAAGATAGTTCGTATTTTAATCGTGGCGTGGTTGAAGGCATATTAAGTAAAAATCACAATGCTCGATTAAGCGGATACATTTTTGTGGATTTTTCAGTAAGTTTTTTACGTCTTTTCCTGGATAAAGACTGGATTGAGTATCTTGCAAGTACGGAAATGGGAATTGTGTTGATAAGCGACAGGAATATGCAATCTCTTGCTAATTACTGGAGAAAACACAACCCCGCAATATCAGCCATTATATATAATGATGATGGACTGGATGTTGCTAACGAGAAGATCAGGCAGTTGTTTATTGGTCGTTACCTGTCATTTACCAGAGGCAATACGTTGACTCAAATGGAGTTCACCATAATGGGGCATATGGTCTCTGGCTATAATCCATATCAGATTGCAGACACTCTCGACATGGATATCCGTAGCATCTACGCCTACAAGCAAAGAATTGAAAAAAGGATGGGTGGTAAAATAAACGAATTATTTATACGCTCAAACTCAGTTCAGCATTGAAGCGTAACTATCGGCAATAATAATTATTGTATATACGGGCATTTATAATGATGCCCGTGTTTTATACGATGAGCTTCAAGTCCGCTTGTTAATTTTTAGTTTAATCATGTGAATTTTGTGTGTTATTCAAAAATTCATGAGAGAAAAAACCATAAAAGTAGACGTTATAACCGTTAAATTTGTTAACACATATGGTTATTTAAGTTGCATTAATATATTGCAATTATAATTGTCATAATGAATATAAAATTAATATATATTTATTAGATGAATACTAATATACTTACCAAACTATCTCATTTGAATTTTCTTGATGCTGTGTTTTATTGACCTATGTACTGGATTATTAACAATAATATTGAGTTCTGGCCGGAACACAAGAAATTAATTTCGGTACATGACGCCGAGTTGAACGTTGTTCTGACAACGCCCGCAAGCAGGTGTTTATCGTTGCTACTCGAAGCTTTTCCAGATGTGGTCGCCCAGCAGGACTTTTTCTCCAGAGTCTGGGAAGAAGAAGGTATGCGTGTACCGGTCAACACGTTATACCAAAACATATCGATTATCAGGCGTGGGTTTCGCGCGGTTGGTGATACGACTCATTCGCTTATTGCAACCGTGCCGAGAAAAGGGTTCAAACTCAATAACGATATCAACATAGAAAATCATACCCCCCTCTCTGCAATAGATGTTCAAAAGCACAACTCTCCCCTCAGTTTGAACGTTACAGATGGGGTTAAAGAGATAAATTCTGCTCCAGATAATCATGTCAGGAACATACTCCGGCACTCTAAATTTTATTTACTCATGTTAAGTGCATTTGGTGTGGGTTTGCTTACCGCATTTTTACTATGGAATAATAATCAACCCAAACCATTCTTTAGAGATTACAGGACTGTTGCAGAAATAAATGGTTGTCATTTTAATGTAACAGAAGATAGCATTAATGGCCTGAAAGATTTTGATAAATATAAAAAGCATATATTAGCGTCAGGAATTGACTGCAAGAAATATCCATGGCTATATTTCCCTCTCGCCAGATCGTTTCCGGGCTTGATTGTTATGGCCTGCAAAAAAAGCCATATAAATAACGAAGTTGCAAGTTGTTTAACTTTATCTTATCGTGGGATTAATCGTGACTCGTTATAAAAAAGCCCTGATACTTATTTTATGTTTTATTAGCGGATTTGTTCTTTTTATTACCTATCATTATTCTAAACAGCAAATCGCATACAATGAAAAATGTACAGCTAACTGGGTTATTTTTAATGACCAGGGACAAGCCAATCTTACTCTTGACTTTATGTATAATAAAAACAAAAAGACAGGTATAGTTGCACTCAGCGGTACATGGAAACAAAACACAAAGGCTTATAAAGCAATTCGACGTGATATTGAATATACATGGACTGAAAATTATAATACGTTGCATCTCACCTCCAACAAAATAAATAAGTTCGATATTATTGATCAAGTTGAAGATAATAAACTCGCACTACTCCTTCCTGACTTCTATGTCTTTTCAGGAAAAATGATAAGCTATAATATACAAACACAGGGTAATCGCGGTTTTCTTTTTAACATTAGTAACAGAGCGATTATGTACTGTGCAAGGTAACCCTGACACGGTCGAAATAAAAATATTAAAAATAACACATGCAATATTTCTATAATTTTTTATAACCATACATATCTATATAGCAACCTTCCACTCCCTAAAAACATCAGCAATATATTCCCCTTCTCTCAGTATGACACTCACTCTTCAAATTAACGCCTTGCCGGTATTAATTTGAAGGAAATATTACCAGTGAGAATACTCCATTGTAAAATGGTGATATATATGATGGTGAAAAAAACAAACAAATATTTTTCATATCTGGCATATCAAAAGCAATAATAAACTGACAGGGTGGATTTGCCCCTATAT